>NZ_JAQFJJ010000002.1:0-214435 GCF_030440005.1 Streptococcus sp. SP1 | reverse complement strand
TCGTCGTCCCACCTCCGCACAGTTGAGTAGGGCTGTAAAAGCTGATGAAATCAGCGTAGTAGAGCCCACTCAACCACTGCGTCTTGCTCGACAATCCAAAAATAATTGAGAGGCTAGGACTTTTGTCACAGCCTCTTTTTACTTATTTAAGGATGTTGGAAAATGACGGTTAGAAAGAGCCATATAGCTTGATAGGAACAAAAATGAACAAAATGAGACAAAAATGATTGACATTCAATCAATATAGTGATATATTATAACCATAAAATAAATAGTTAGATAAGGAGGTGGCAGCAATGGGTTTAAATCAACTCTTTAACAAAGATCTTGTGTTTTGTCTACACGCCAAGGATCAAACAGATCTCTTTGAGCAGGTAGCGAGCTTACTTGAAGAGCGACAGATTGTGACACCAACCTATCGTTCCGCTTTGATTGAGCGTGAAAAGTCTTTCCCGACTGGATTAGACATGGAATTTCTTGGTAAGGACTTACCAAATGTGGCGATCCCGCACACAGACATTGTCCATAATATCACTGAGAATGTGGTCGTTGTTCGTTTGGATCAATCGGTAACCTTCCATAATATGATTGCTCCAGATAAGGAAGTTCAAGTTTCACTTTTATTCTTCATTATCAACAATTCAAGTTCTAGCCAAACGAATATTTTGGCCCAGCTGATGGATTTCTTTACATCTAATGGAAATCTCGAAGCTCTATCAAAATTAGATAGTGAAGATAAGCTTTATCAATACATTACGGGAACTATTTCCTAAAACATTCGTAAATATTTATAATGGAGGACATCCAAATGATTAAAATTTTAGCTGCCTGTGGTGCAGGTGTTAACTCTAGCCACCAAATTAAGAATGCCTTGGAAGAAGAGTTGTCAAACCGCGGGTATGATGTGCGTTGTGACGCTGTCATGGTCAAAGACGTGAATGAAGACTTGATTTCAGGCTATGACATCTTTACTCCAATTGCTGCAACTGATTTGGGATTCGATCCTGGTATTCCAGTGGTAGAAGCAGGACCAATTTTATTCCGTATTCCAGCAATGAGTGCGCCAGTTTTTGATAACATCGAAGCTGCCATTAAAGAACATGGATTAAGTTAATATTTTTTTAAAACAGTTTGTAAGCGTTATCCAATGATAAAGTTGGAAATGATTAAAGCGTAATATATAAAATTATAAATCGGGAGGATTTATTATGAATGGCATTATTGATTTTGCCAATAAATTTTTCAAACCAATCCTAGACATGGGTGCTCCGATCATTATGTTGATCGTCTTGACTTTATTGGCTCTCTTGTTTGGAGTGAAATTCTCTAAAGCCCTTGAAGGTGGTATTAAACTTGCCATCGCCCTTACTGGTATCGGTGCCATCATAGGTATGCTTAACACAGCTTTCTCAGCATCTCTTGCAAAATTCGTTGAGAATACTGGTATTCAATTGAATATTACTGACGTTGGTTGGGCACCGCTTGCGACCATCACTTGGGGGTCTGCCTGGACACTTTACTTCTTATTGATTATGTTGATCGTCAACGTTGTCATGCTTGCGATCAAGAAAACAGATACGCTTGACGTCGATATCTTCGATATCTGGCACTTGTCTATCACAGGTCTTTTGATCAAATGGTATGCGGACAACAACGGAGTTAGCCAAGGAGTTTCACTTTTCGTCGCAACTCTTGCAGTTGTTCTTGTTGGAATCATGAAGATCATTAACTCAGACTTGATGAAACCAACATTTGATGATCTTTTGAATGCACCAAGTTCATCACCAATGACATCAACTCACATGAACTACATGATGAACCCAATCATCATGGTCTTGGATAAAATCTTTGATAAATTCTTCCCAGGTCTTGATAAATACGACTTCGACGCTGCTAAATTGAACAAGAAAATCGGTTTCTGGGGATCTAAATTCTTTATCGGTTTCCTTCTTGGTATCGTCATCGGTATCATGGGTACTCCACATCCAGTAGCTGGTGTGCAAGATGCTGCCAAATGGGAATTGGTTATTAAAGGTTGGTTGAGCCTTGGTTTGACTGCTGGTGTCTGCTTGGAATTGTTCTCATTGATCGGTTCTTGGTTCATCGCAGCGGTAGAACCATTGTCACAAGGTATTACAAACGTTGCTACTAAACGTCTTCAAGGACGTAAATTTAACATCGGTTTGGACTGGCCATTTATCGCTGGTCGTGCTGAAATCTGGGCTTGTGCGAACGTACTTGCACCAATCATGTTGATCGAAGCAGTGCTTCTTTCTAAAGTTGGAAATGGGATCTTGCCACTTGCTGGTATCATTGCTATGGGTGTGACTCCAGCCTTGTTGGTTGTAACACGCGGTAAATTGATCCGTATGATCATCTTCGGAAGCCTTCTCTTGCCACTCTTCCTTCTTTCAGGAACATTGATTGCACCATTTGCAACTCAATTGGCTAAGAGTGTTGATGCCTTCCCTAAAGGGGTAGCTTCTACTCAATTGATCACTCACTCAACTCTTGAAGGACCAGTTGAAAAATTGCTCGGTTGGACAATTGGTAATGCAACAACTGGTGATATCAAAGCTATCCTTGGTGTAGTTGTCTTCTTGGCATTCTATATCGGAATCTTCGCTTGGTACAGAAAACAAATGATCAAACGTAACGAAGAATATGCTGCAAATGCAAAATAATCGTCATATGTAGTTTGAAAACTGGAGAGTGGGACAGAAATCGGTAATTCGTTAGAATTCGATTTCGTCGTCCCACCTCCGCACAGTTGAGTAGGGCTGTAAAAGCTGATAAAATCAGCGTAGTAGAGCCCACTCAACCACTGCGTCTTGCTCGACAATCCAAAAATAATTGAGAGGCTAGGACTTTTGTCCCAGCCTCTTTTATTTTAAAAAAATGTTCGAAAATAAACAATTTAATGTTGACTTTCGTTCAAAATAGGTGTAATATAATATCAAAAGTAAGAAAATGTTCCTTTGTGAAAAATTAACAACAGGGATGTTTGCTGAAACGAACAAAAGGAGGACAGGACATGTCTATTGTAATTGGTGCAGATGCTGCAGGATTAAGATTAAAAGATCTCGTGAAAGAGTTTCTTGTAAAAGAAAACTTCGATGTTGTGGATGTAACTGCTGAAGGTCAAGATTTTGTAGATGTGACACTTGCAGTTGCGAGTGAAGTGAACAAAAACGATCAAAATCTTGGAATCGTGATTGATGCATACGGTGCTGGTCCATTTATGGTTGCAACTAAAATCAAAGGAATGGTCGCAGCAGAAGTTTCAGATGAACGTTCTGCTTATATGACACGTGGACACAACAATTCTCGAATGATTACCATGGGTGCTGAAATTGTTGGGGATGAATTGGCCAAGAACATTGCCAAAGGCTTCGTCAATGGTAAATACGACGGTGGCCGTCACCAAATCCGTGTCGATATGTTGAATAAGATGTGCTAATGAGAGGAGAATTCAAATGAGAATTGCAATTGGTTGTGATCACATTGTGACAAATGAAAAAATGGCTGTTTCGGATTTTTTGAAATCAAAAGGATATGAAGTACTCGACTTTGGGACTTATGACCATACACGTACCCACTATCCAATCTTTGGTAAGAAAGTCGGTGAAGCCGTAGCAAGTGGCCAAGCAGATCTTGGTGTTTGTATCTGTGGTACTGGTGTTGGGATCAACAATGCTGTTAATAAAGTACCTGGTATCCGTTCTGCCTTGGTACGCGATATGACAACTGCTCTCTATGCAAAAGAAGAATTGAATGCGAATGTGATCGGATTTGGTGGTAAAATTACTGGTGAATTGCTCATGTGCGATATCATTGAAGCATTCATCCACGCTGAATACAAACCAACTGAAGAAAATAAAAAATTGATCGCTAAGATCCAACATGTGGAAACCCATAATGCCCATCAAGCGGATGCTGACTTCTTTACAGAATTCCTTGAAAAATGGGACCGTGGTGAATACCATGACTAAGAGGTGACGTATGATATTAACGGTCACGATGAACCCTTCGATTGATATTTCTTATCCTTTGGATGTACTCCAATTGGATACAGTCAATCGAGTGGCTGAGGTGAGTAAGACAGCTGGTGGGAAAGGTCTCAATGTTACCCGTGTACTTTCTGAAATCAAGGATCCAGTGGCAGCGACCGGCCTACTTGGTGGTCGAACAGGTCAATTCATTCTCGATCATTTAGGAGAAGGAATAGAGGAACGTTTCTTTGAGATTGCTGGAGATACACGTAATTGTATCGCCATCCTTCACGAAGGCAAGCAAACAGAAATCTTAGAAAAAGGTCCAACCATTTCTGAGAAAGAAGGGCAAGACTTTCTCGATCATTACCGTCACTTGGTTGAACAAGTAGAAGTTGTTGCCATCTCTGGTAGTCTTCCTGCTGGTTTACCAGTGGACTACTATGCTAGCCTGGTCAAGATTGCAAGAGAAGCTGGAAAACCAGTCGTGCTCGACTGCTCAGGGCCTTCTTTAGAAGCTGCCATTCAAGCAGCTGTCAAGCCAACAGTCATTAAGCCCAACAATGAAGAGTTGTCTCAATTGTTAGGAAAAGAAGTGAGCAAGAATGTAGAAGACTTAAAAGAATTTCTTCAGGATGCTCTCTTTGATGGTATCGAATGGGTGATTGTCTCCCTTGGAGCAAATGGCGCTTTCGCGAAGCACGGGGATGTCTTCTATAAGGTAGATATTCCTAAGATTGATGTCGTCAATCCAGTCGGATCTGGTGATTCTACCGTGGCAGGGATTGCATCTGGTCTCTATCATCATGAGAGTGACGCAGACTTGCTCAAGAAAGCAAATGTTCTTGGAATGTTAAATGCGCAAGAAGCACAAACAGGACATGTCAACATGGGGCACTATGATGCCTTGTATCAACAATTAATCGTAAAAGAGGTATAAAATGGTATTAACAGAACAAAAACGCAACTATTTGGAACGTCTTAGTACAAAAGACGGTGTTATTTCAGCTTTGGCCTTCGACCAACGTGGGGCTTTGAAACGCTTGATGGCCAAATACCAAGACACTGAACCAACAGTTGCACAAATGGAAGAATTGAAAGTCCTTGTAGCAGATGAATTGACAAAATATGCTTCCTCTATGTTGTTGGACCCAGAATATGGTTTGCCAGCTACGAAAGCTTTGGATAAAGATGCAGGACTCTTGCTTGCATACGAAAAGACAGGTTACGATACATCTAGCACCAAACGCTTGCCTGACTGCCTCAACCTTTTGTCAGCAAAACGCATCAAAGAACAAGGTGCAGATGCTGTGAAATTCTTGCTCTACTATGATGTAGATAGTGCAGAAGAACTTAACCAAGAAAAACAAGCTTATATCGAACGCATCGGTTCAGAATGTGTGGCAGAAGACATTCCATTCTTCCTTGAAATCTTGGCTTATGACGAAGGAATTGCAGATGCAACCTCTGCTGAATATGCAAAAGTGAAACCTCGTAAGGTTATTGAAGCTATGAAAGTCTTCTCAGATCCTCGTTTCAATATCGATGTATTGAAAGTAGAAGTTCCCGTCAATGTCAACTACGTGGAAGGATTTGGAGAAGGTGAAGTTGTCTATAGTCGTGAAGAAGCTGCTGCTTTCTTCAAAGAACAAGAAGAAGCAACCAACCTTCCATACATCTACCTCAGTGCTGGTGTATCCGCAAAACTCTTCCAAGAAACTTTGGAATTTGCTCATGCATCAGGTGCCAATTTCAACGGTGTTCTTTGTGGACGTGCGACATGGGCAGGTTCAGTAGAAGCTTACATCAAAGATGGAGAAGCAGCTGCTCGTGAATGGCTTCGTACAGAAGGTCGTCAAAATATTGAAGAATTGAACGCAGTCTTGGCTAAAGTGGCAACACCTTGGACAGAACGCGTGTAAGAAACAAATCGTTATTGCCTCCTAAAGCAACATTTAGAACATTGGAAGGAAGAAATTCCTTCCAATGTTCTTCATTATTTTTAGGCTTTGTTTATTTTTTATAAAAAATGTTTAAAAATTTTCGCTGTAAGGGTTTACAAAATAAAAAACTTATGATAGAATAAGTTCATAAGTTAAATAGCAGTGAGCGTTACTAAGTTAGATTAGGCGTGACCACAAGTAGATTGAATGATTAGCATAGGCTAGTTTTTTCAGTTGCTTCGTGGTCATTTTTATTTGCTTTTTACAAATTTTACAAAGGAGAGCCTCATGTATCGTATTATCCATCCAATGAACAATAATGTTGCTTTGGTTCAAAATGAGCTTCAACAAGAGTTAATTGTTGTTGGGAGTGGGATTGCTTTTGGGAAAAAGAAACATGATCTAGTAGCTGATGATAAGGTCGAAAAAGTATTTCGTTTAAACACGGATGAATCAAGAGAAAACTTTATGGCCCTTCTAAAGGATGTTCCTCTTGATTTCATTACAACCACTTATGAAGTGATTGATACCTTGTCTAAGAAATATGCCTATCCTGTTCAAGAATATATCTATGTGACACTAACAGATCACATCTTTTGTTCTTACCAGGCGGTTCAACAGGGAAGATACAAACACAGTGATCTACCTGATGCGTCTGCTATGCATCCGATTCCTTATAAAATCGCAAAGGAAGCGATTGAAATCTTTCGAAAGCGGCTCTTGGATCAATTTCCTGATGACGAAGTGAACCGCATCGCTTATCACTTCATCAATGCACAAGGGGAAGTCATTCATGAGCAGGATCCTGATGTCCAAGATCGCCAAGCGATTTTAAAAGCTGTAGAAGAAAAATTAGCTCAAAATGGATTGAAACGAAAAGAAGAGAACAGTCATTTCTACGATCGCTTTATGATCCATCTCAATTATTTCCTTGACTCCCTAGATAAGGGAAGAGAGGATCCTGAAGGATTGAGCGAGATGGAACAACTGATCCAGCTAAGTTATCCAAAGGCTTATGAGATTAGTCATCAGATCTACCAAACCATCGCTGAACAGACTGGAGCTAAGATATCTCCTAATGAAAAAGTCTATTTAGCCCTTCATATTCAACGTCTATTATAAAAATTTTCAAAAGGTATCATAAGGAGGAACCAACATGAATAAAGAAGAAGTCCAACTACTTGGGTTTGAAATTGTCGCTTATGCAGGTGACGCTCGATCAAAATTGATGGAAGCCTTAAAAGCTGCTGAAGCTAGCGACTTTGCTAAAGCAGAAGCTCTTGTTGAAGAAGCAGCAGGTTGCATTGCGGAAGCTCACAAAGCGCAAACAACTATGCTAGCGCAAGAAGCTGCGGGGGAAGAGATTCCATACAGCATCACAATGATGCATGGTCAAGACCATCTCATGACAACCATCTTGTTAAAAGATGTGATTCATCATCTTATTGAATTATACAAAAGGGGAGCTAAATAATGAACAAACTCATTGAGCTTATTGAAAAAGGAAAACCATTCTTTGAGAAGATTTCTCGTAATAAATATTTGCGAGCGATTCGTGATGGTTTCATAGCAGGGATGCCTGTAATCTTATTCTCATCTATCTTCATCCTAATTGCGTATGTACCAAACGCTTGGGGATTCCACTGGTCTAAAGATATTGAAACATTCTTGATGACTCCATATAACTATTCTATGGGCATCTTGGCCTTCTTCGTTGGTGGTACAACGGCTAAGGCTTTGACTGATTCAATGAACCGCGACCTTCCAGCAACTAACCAAATCAACTTCATTTCTACAATGTTGGCTTCTATGGTTGGCTTCTTGCTCATGGCTGCTGAACCTGCTAAAGAAGGTGGATTCTTAACAGCCTTCATGGGTACAAAAGGTCTGTTGACAGCCTTCATTGCAGCCTTTGTTACCGTTAATGTTTATAAGGTCTGTGTGAAAAATAATGTGACGATTCGCATGCCAGACGAGGTTCCACCGAATATTTCACAAGTTTTTAAAGACTTGATTCCATTTACCGTTTCAATTGTTCTCTTGTATGCATTTGAATTGATTGTTAAGGGTGCTATCGGTGTAACAGTTGCGGAATCTATCGGAACACTTCTAGCTCCATTGTTCTCTGCGGCAGATGGTTATCTTGGAATTACCCTTATCTTTGGTGCTTATGCCTTCTTCTGGTTTGTTGGGATCCACGGTCCTTCTATCGTAGAACCAGCGATTGCGGCGATCACTTATGCAAATATTGATAACAACTTACACTTGCTTCAAGCAGGCCAACACGCAGATAAAGTCATCACTTCTGGGACTCAAATGTTTATCGTTACCATGGGTGGTACTGGTGCAACCTTGATTGTTCCCTTCCTCTTCATGTGGTTGTGTAAATCTGAACGAAACCGTGCGATTGGACGTGCTTCAGTCGTTCCAACTTTCTTTGGGGTCAATGAACCAATTCTCTTCGGTGCTCCAATTGTATTGAACCCAACCTTCTTCATTCCATTTATCTTTGCGCCAATCGCAAACGTCTGGATCTTCAAATTCTTTGTTGATACCTTGGGAATGAACTCCTTCTCAGCCAACCTTCCATGGGTAACGCCTGGACCTCTTGGAATTGTCCTTGGTACAAACTTCCAAGTTCTTTCCTTCATCCTTGCTGCACTTCTTGTTGTAGTAGACGTGATCATTTACTACCCATTCGTTAAGGTTTATGATGAACAAATTCTTGAAGAAGAACGTTCAGGTAAATCAAACGATAGCTTGAAAGAAAAAGTTGCTGCAAACTTCAATACAGCTAAAGCAGATGCAATTCTTGAAAAAGCTGGTGTTGAAGACGAACCTGTTCAAAACAATATCACAAAAGAAACAAACGTCTTGGTTCTCTGTGCCGGTGGTGGTACCAGTGGACTCCTTGCCAATGCTTTAAACAAGGCAGCAGCAGAATACAATGTTCCTGTCAAAGCAGCAGCAGGTGGCTATGGTGCTCACCGTGAAATGTTGCCAGAATTTGACCTTGTTATCCTAGCCCCACAAGTAGCTTCTAACTATGAAGACATGAAGGCAGAAACAGATAAACTAGGGATCAAATTGGCTAAGACAGAAGGTGCTCAATACATTAAATTGACACGTGATGGACAAGGTGCCCTAGCCTTTGTTCAAGCGCAGTTTGAAGAATAAGAACGAATAAGTGAGATGGAGATGGATGGCTCACTAACTCCTCTCCACTCACTTTTCCTTTGATCCAATCAAGAAAAAGGTGAAAAAATGACAAAAACACTTCCTAAAGATTTTATTTTTGGTGGCGCTACAGCTGCCTATCAAGCAGAAGGAGCTACTCATACAGATGGGAAAGGCCCTGTTGCATGGGACAAATACCTGGCTGACAACTATTGGTATACTGCTGAACCAGCAAGTGATTTCTACCACAAATATCCAGTAGATCTTCAATTAGCTGAAGAATATGGTGTCAACGGTATTCGGATTTCCATTGCTTGGTCACGTATTTTCCCAACTGGTTATGGTGAGGTGAACCCTAAAGGGGTTGAGTTCTACCACAATCTATTTGCTGAATGCCATAAACGCCATGTGGAGCCGTTTGTAACCCTCCATCACTTTGATACACCTGAGGCTCTTCACTCAAATGGAGACTTCTTAAACCGTGAAAATATCGAACACTTTGTAGATTACGCTGCCTTCTGTTTTGAAGAATTCCCAGAAGTAAACTACTGGACAACCTTCAATGAAATTGGCCCAATCGGTGATGGTCAATATTTGGTAGGTAAATTTCCACCAGGTATTCAATATGACCTTGCTAAAGTCTTCCAATCTCACCACAATATGATGGTTTCTCATGCACGTGCTGTGAAATTGTACAAAGACAAAGGCTACAAAGGTGAAATTGGGGTTGTTCATGCTCTTCCAACTAAGTATCCATTGGATCCTAAAAATCCTGCAGACGTTCGGGCAGCTGAGTTGGAAGATATCATCCACAACAAATTTATCTTGGATGCTACTTACCTTGGACACTATTCAGATGCAACTATGGAAGGTGTAAACCACATCTTATCCGTCAATGGTGGTAGCTTGGATCTTCGTGACGAAGACTTTGCAGCGCTTGAAGCAGCTAAAGATTTGAACGACTTCCTTGGAATTAACTACTACATGAGTGACTGGATGGAAGCCTTTGATGGTGAAACTGAAATCATCCACAATGGTAAAGGGGAGAAAGGAAGCTCTAAATACCAAATCAAAGGTGTTGGACGTCGTGTAGCTCCTGACTATGTACCTCGTACTGACTGGGACTGGATCATCTACCCTCAAGGTTTGTATGATCAAATCATGCGCGTCAAGAAAGATTATCCAAACTACAAGAAGATCTACATCACTGAAAACGGACTTGGATACAAAGATGAATTTGTGGACAACACTGTTTACGATGATGGCCGTATCGATTATGTGAGACAACACTTGGAAGTCTTGTCTGATGCGATTGCCGATGGTGCAAACGTCAAAGGATACTTCATCTGGTCATTGATGGACGTCTTCTCATGGTCTAATGGTTATGAAAAACGTTACGGCCTCTTCTATGTAGATTTTGAAACCCAAGAGCGCTATCCAAAGAAATCGGCTCATTGGTACAAGAAAGTAGCCGAAAGCCAAGTGATTGAATAAGTATCAACTGGAACTGTTTTAGTTCCAGCTTTTTTTATTTTTCTAGAAGAGGGTCTCTTAAACGGATCTCTTCTTTCAGGCCTTAATTTATGGTATAATAGATCGATACTGTAATAAGGAAAATAGAATGAATATACAACAATTACGATATGTAGTGGCGATTGCCAACAGTGGTACTTTTCGTGAGGCTGCTGAAAAAATGTATGTGAGTCAGCCTAGCTTGTCCATCTCCGTCAGAGATCTGGAAAAAGAACTGGGGTTTAAGATTTTTCGTCGGACCAGTTCTGGGACTTTTTTGACCCGTCGGGGAATGGAATTTTATGAAAAAGCGCAAGACGTGGTCAAAGGGTTTGATGTTTTTCAAAATCAATATGCCAGTCCTGAAGAAGAGAAGAAAGAATTCTCTATTTCGAGTCAGCACTATGACTTCTTGCCACCTTTGATGACGGAATTCTCAATCCGCTATCCGGAAAATAAAAACTTCCGCATCTTTGAATCAACGACGGTTCAAATTTTGGACGAAGTGGCTCAAGGGCATAGTGAGTTGGGGATTATTTATCTCAACCGTCAAAATACCAAGGGGATTATGCAACGGGTTGATAAATTAGGGCTTGAAGTGGTGGATTTGATTCCTTTTCAGACTCATATTTACCTTCGCAAAGGACATCCTTTGGCTAAGAAGAAAAAACTGGTCATGGAAGATCTAGCTCAGTTGCCAACTGTTCGTTTTACCCAAGAAAAAGATGAGTACCTCTATTATTCAGAGAACTTTGTCGATACCAGCTCGAGCTCACAAATGTTCAATGTGACCGACCGGGCTACCTTGAATGGAATCTTGGAACGGACAGATGCTTATGCGACGGGATCAGGCTTTTTGGATAGCCAGTCAGTGAATGGCATTACCGTGATTCCTTTAGAAGATAATTTAGACAATAAAATGGTCTATGTCAAACGAGAAGAGATGGATCTCTCTCCTGTAGCAGAGAAGTTTGTCGAGGTCATGGTAGAATATTTTGATCAAAAGAGGTAAGAAATGAAGAGAAAAACAATGGTCCCAGTAGCGATTGTCCTATTGGTCCTACTGGATCAGCTGGTCAAATGGTATGTGGTGAAGAACATTCCACTGGGTGTCGTCAAGTCTTTTATCCCCCATGTGGTCAGTCTAACTTATCTTCAAAACACAGGTGCAGCTTTTTCGCTTTTTGAAAATCAGCAATGGTTCTTTACCCTCATCACCCTAGTCGTGATGGTAGGGGCCTTTTACTATCTCTATAAGCATCTCAAGGGGTCGCTTTGGATGGTGACAGGCTTGACCTTAGTCATTGCAGGTGGCTTGGGGAATTTTATCGATCGCCTGCGTCAGGGCTTCGTGGTCGATATGTTCCACCTGGATTTTATGAATTTTGCCATTTTTAATGTAGCAGATAGTTATTTGACAGTTGGAGTATTCTTGCTCCTGATCCTGATGTTGAAAGAGGAAACGCATGGAAATTAAAATCGAAGTAGCCGGTGCGCGACTGGATAAGGCTTTAGCGGATTTGACTCCCTTGTCACGAGCTGTGGCCAATGAGCAGATCAAAGAAGGAAAAGTTCTGGTCAATGGGACTGTAAAAAAAGCCAAGTACACGGTCAAAGAAGGGGACATCATCCAGTATGAAGTTCCAGAAGTGGAAGAGGTCAGCTATGAAGCAGAAGATCTGCCCTTAGACATCGTTTATGAGGACCAGGATGTTGTGGTGGTCAATAAGCCACAAGGCATGGTTGTTCACCCAAGTGCGGGTCATACCAGTGGGACCTTGGTCAATGCGCTGTTATACCATGTCAAGGATCTTTCAGGGATCAATGGAGAATTGCGTCCAGGGATCGTTCATCGGATCGATAAAGACACGTCAGGCCTCTTGATGGTCGCAAAAAATGACCAAGCTCACGTCGCCTTAGCAGAGGAACTAAAAGACAAAAAATCACTACGGAAGTATTGGGCTATTGTTCATGGCAATCTTCCGAACGATCGTGGGATGATTGAAGCACCAATTGGTCGCAGTGAAAAGGACCGGAAAAAACAGGCGGTGACGGCTAAAGGAAAACCTGCAGTGACCCGTTTTCAAGTTTTGGAACGTTTTGGGAATTACACCTTGGTAGAGTTGCAACTGGAGACTGGTCGGACTCACCAAATTCGGGTGCACATGGCCTATATTGGCCATCCCGTGGCTGGAGATCCTGCTTATGGTCCTAAGAAGACACTTAAAGGACAAGGACAGTTTCTTCATGCACGGACACTCGGTTTTACCCACCCTCGCACAGGCGAGACCTTGGAATTTACAGCAGAAGTGCCAGTGATCTTTGAGAAAACGCTGGAAGACCTTCGAAAAGGATAATGAAGATGGGAGTGGGAAAGAACTCCTAAAAATAAAAAGGTTGAAAAGGTTCCCTAAACCTTTTCAATTTTCCCACCCCGCATAGCTTCAACAGTCTGGGAGACTGTTGAAGGTTGCAGATAAAGGAAACTTTGTTTCCAACATTAGGTTATCTTTGGAGCCTAAAAAGCGAACAAAGACTTAGGATACTTGCTTCGCAAGTTCTATACGCCACCTCAAAGCAGTGCTTTGAGCAATTAACCACTGCGTCATGCAGTTATTACTATCAAACATAGAGAGCTGGACAGTATTTGTCCAGCCTCACTTTCATTAGATACGAAATAAATAGTATTAGAAAGAATCATAGCGATGAAAGCAAAACGAATCGTCTTTAAAGTAGGGACCTCGTCGTTGACCAATCCCGATGGGAGCCTCTCCAGACAGAAGGTCAAGGTCATTACGCAGCAGTTGGCTCTCTTACATGAATCAGGTCATGAGTTGATCTTGGTCTCATCAGGGGCAGTTGCTGCTGGATTTGGTGC
The DNA here is from genome assembly GCF_030440005.1 of Streptococcus sp. SP1. Lineage (NCBI taxonomy): Bacteria > Bacillati > Bacillota > Bacilli > Lactobacillales > Streptococcaceae > Streptococcus > Streptococcus sp. SP1. The sequence continues at coordinate 200,933 of NZ_JAQFJJ010000002.1, read as the reverse complement.
CCTTGGTTTTAAGAAACGGCCGACCAAGGTGGCAGACAAGCAAGCCTCTGCGGCAGTTGGGCAAGGCTTACTGATGGAAGAATACACAGCTAACCTGCTCTTACGCAACATTGTTTCTGCGCAGATTTTGTTGACCCAGGATGACTTTGCGGATCAGCGCCGCTATAAGAATGCCCAGCAGGCACTTTCTGTCTTGCTTAATCGTGGGGCCATTCCGATTATCAATGAAAACGATACGGTCTCGATTGCTGAGTTAAAAGTAGGAGACAATGATACCTTAAGTGCGCAGGTTGCAGCCATGGTTCAAGCGGATCTTTTGGTGCTTTTAACAGATGTAGATGGCCTCTATACAGCCAATCCTTCTCAGGATCCAACAGCTAAGCGCTTGGATCGAATCGAACACATTTCTCGTGAGATGATCGAGATGGCTGGTGGTGCTGGCAGTAGCAACGGAACTGGTGGAATGCTGACCAAACTCAAGGCAGCGACCCTTGCGACCGAGTCAGGGGTTCCTGTCTATATTTGCTCGTCTCTCAAGTCTGATGCCTTGATTGAAGCAGCGCAAGAGCAAGCAGATGGCAGTTACTTCCTTGCAGAGGACAAGGGCTTAAAAACCCAGAAGCAATGGCTAGCTTTTTATGCAGAAAGCAAAGGTGCCGTTTGGGTGGATGCTGGAGCAGCGGAAGCCCTGTTGGATCATGGAAAGAGTCTATTGATATCTGGTGTGACCAAGGCAGAAGGGGATTTCTCTTACCAAGACATCGTCAGCGTCTATCATCAAGAATCAGGACAATTGCTTGGGAAAGGGAAAGTTCGTCTCGGTCAATCAGCCGTGCGTGATCTACTCCAATCTAAAAAAGCCAAGGGAATCCTCATTCACCGGGATGATTGGATCTCGGTAACTCCCGAGATTGACCTACTCTTTACAGAATTTTAGAGGAAAACGTATGGGAACAACACAAGAACAATTAGCCTTAGCGAGATCAGCTAAGAAAAGTATCAATACAGCCAGCACAGCTCTTAAAAATCAGGCCTTGGAGGCCATGGCTAGCCAGCTTTTGAAAGCGACGGAAGCCATTTTAGCAGCCAATCAAATCGATATGGAAGTGGCACGTGGGAAGATCTCTGAAGTCATGCTGGATCGTCTATTTCTTGATCAAGAGCGGATAGCAGGGATGGCACAAGGAATTCGTGCTTTAATAGACCTGCCAGATCCGATTGGGGAAGTGCTGGATACTGAAGTATTGGAAAATGGCCTTGAAATTCAGAAAGTTCGAGTCGCCATGGGTGTTATTGGCATCATTTATGAAAGCCGACCAAATGTGACATCGGATGCTGCAGCGCTTGCCATCAAGAGTGGAAATGCAGTGGTCCTTCGTACTGGAAAGGATGCCTTTCATTCTGCTCAAGCGATCGTGACAGCCCTCAAGGCTGGATTGGAAGAAGCCGGACTCCATCCCGATCTTCTTCAACTGATCCAAGATACGAGTCGAGCTTCAAGCCTTGCTATGATGAAGGCTAAGGGCTATCTGGACTTGCTCATTCCACGTGGTGGTGCTGGATTGATCCAAGCGGTGGTTGAAAATGCCATTGTCCCCGTGATCGAGACAGGAACTGGCATTGTCCATGTCTATGTGGACAAGGAGGCTGATTTCCAGAAAGCCCTCGCCATTATTGAAAATGCTAAGACCAGTCGTCCATCCGTCTGCAATGCTATGGAGGTCTTGTTGGTGGATCAAGCGATCGCGTCTGATTTCTTGCCTTTGGTTAAAGAGCGTTTAGTGGATTCAAGGGAAAGATCCGTTGAGTTGCGCCTAGATGAGCAACCACAGGTTATCATTTCGGGGACAGCAGCACAGGAACAGGATTTTGATACCGAATTTTTAGATTATATTTTAGCAGTTAAGGTCGTTGATGGAGTGGAGGAAGCGGTGGACCACATTGAAGCTCACAGCACCCATCATTCGGATGCCATTGTGACTGAAAATCCTGAGACAGCCGCTTATTTCACCCAGCAAGTAGATTCAGCAGCGGTTTATGTCAATGCTTCTACACGCTTTACAGATGGGGGTCAATTTGGTCTAGGTTGTGAAATGGGGATCTCGACCCAAAAACTCCATGCGCGTGGACCAATGGGACTCCGGGAAATGACCAGTTATAAATATATCGTCAGTGGAAATGGTCAAGTGAGGTAAGAAATGAAAGTAGCATTTATTGGACTAGGAAACATGGGAGCTAGTCTAGCCAAAGCAGTCGCAAAAGAAGTAGACGCGCAAGACCTGCTTTTGGTCAATCGTTCTCCACAAAAGGTGCAAGAGTTTATCAGCCAGTATGGGGGAACGGCGTCTGATCTTGAACAAGTCTTTCAAGAGGCTGAAGTAATCTTTTTAGGGGTCAAACCCTATCAGATTTGTCCTCTCCTAGGAGAGTATCAAGGCATCTTGGCCCAACGCTCTAATCTCTTACTGGTTTCCATGGCTGCAGGCCTGGAACTAGAAAAGATGGCTGACGTGATCCAGAACGACCAGGTGGGTCTCATCCGCATCATGCCCAATACGCCTGTAGCCATTAGTCAGGGTGTCATCAGTCTAGCCCGCTCCCAAGCAGTAACAGACCAGCAGGTAGCCCAGGTCAAGCAGCTTTTAGCAGGAGCTGGAGCTCTCTATGAAATCGAGGAAAAATTGATGGATCCTGCAACGGCTGTCGCAGGCTGTGGACCAGCCTTTGTCTATCAGATGATTGAAGCCATGGCAAATGCAGGAGTAGGATTAGGACTTACACGAGAGCAAGCCTTGCAGATGGCCGCCCAGACCTTCCAAGGAGCTAGTCAAATGGTCCTAGAGACAGGCGAACACCCAGCCCGCTTGCGAGATGCAGTTTGTAGCCCAGGTGGCTCTACCATCGCAGGAGTCAATCGCCTGGAACAAGTCGGCTTACGGGGCGACATCATTGCTGGAGTGGAAGCAGCCTATAAACGCACCCAAGAAATGGGACAAGAGGCAGCGAAGGAATAGAAAAAAGATTGGTTTTGGCCAATCTTTCAAATTGAAAATAAAGTCCTCTTAGAAACTTTCCTTAGGTGAGATCGGACGTCAGCGAACTTCCTCGAAGTTCCATGACTAATTCAAGATACAAAGGGCGTCTGCGGATAAAGTCAAAATAGGGAGCAGGACAGAAGCACTGTTGTATGGGATTGCTTCGTTGTCCTGCCCCCACAAGGCTGATTAGGATTCTTCCGAGCTGAAAGGCGAGAGAAGAATTCAATCAGCTACTGTGTCTTGGATTTAGTACTAATGTATTTGCACTTTTGACACAATCCGCAGCCCGTGTTCAATTCATTTTGAGCCCCTTCGCTCTTTAATTTCCGGGCTCAGGCTAAAACAGTTTCCCAAACTGTTTTACTCTCAATAATTCCGAGTGCTAGAAACAAGAGTGTTTCTAGCACTTTTCTCACGGCGGAAAGTTTCAATTGAGGATTGGATAACTATGGATTTGTTAGATTTGTATAAAAGAACATTTCGTTAACGTTCTCTAAGATTGGTTTTGGCCAATCTTTTTTACCTTAGAGCGACTCTATCTCTTCGAACCCATTTTCGGTCAGACGATAGATTTTTTGGCAGACTTCTTTGAGGAAGGTCCGGTCGTGAGAGACTGTGACTAGTCCGCCTGGGTAGTCTGCGAATAGGCGTCTAATTTCTGGTTGGGAAGTGGGGGAAAAATTGCGAGTAGGCTCGTCCAAGAGTAGAAACTGAGGGCTTGTGAGCACTAATTGAAGGAGAAAGAGTTTTCCTTGCTGGCCACCAGAAAGTTCAGAGATCGGATGGTGCATTTCAGAATAGGTAAAGTTGAGGGAGGCTAAATGCAATTGAATGGTGTTGATTTCTTCGCGATCACCTGAATGCTGTAGAAATTGAACCGGTGTCTGAGTCAAAGGAAGGCGTTCAGTGTAATCTTGAGGCATATAGGCAGTGCGGATACTTTCATTCTTCCGTAAGATCTCCCATATCATTTTTAGAAAAGTGGATTTCCCTGCACCGTTGGAACCGATAATCCCTATTTTATCCTGTCCTAGAAGAGTAAGGGAGAGGTTCTTGACCAGGACCCGGTCACCAATTGCGAGCTCTTCCTGATCTAAGAGAAGGACTCGTTTTTGAGGAGACAAGGGAGTGAGGGGAGAAAAATGCAGATTGATAACTTCCTCATCATAGGGTTGGGAAGTCATGGATTGGAATTCTCGCTCGTAGCGCTTTTCATGTGAGAGGAGGGACTTCATTTTCTTTGCCAGGAGACGTCCAGCAGTGCTATCCTTAGTGTTTCGTAAGGATGTTTCAACTTGCTGACGGACGCGGCGATGCTTCTCCATTGTTTTCTTGTAGGTTCGTTGATCATTAGCAGCTTGCTGGGACTGTTGCTTGAATTGTTGCTCCCTCTGGCTACTGTAGTCTTGATAGCCTAGGTGCTCTACAATGGTTTCAGCCTCCTTGCGGTGTTTGATCTGTCTTAGGTGGATGATCGTATCCGCCGTCTGAGTCAAAAAATCTTCATGATGGGAAATAAATAGGATGGTTTGGGGACTTGTTTGGATCATCTGCTGGAGCCAGTCCAGGGTTTCCAAATCCAGATCGTTTGAAGGTTCATCTAAAAATAGTAATTCATGAGGACGACAAAGTTCGTGAAGCAGTTGGGCTTTGAGGGCTTCTCCTCCAGATAGACTTCCAATAACTTGGTCGCTCGCAAAGCGGTTGCTATCAAATTGCAATTGATCAGCCAGTCTGTAGAGGGTGGCATAGTCTATCTCGTCTTCTCCAAAAAAATATTCTTCCAATGTTTTTCCCTTCAATGCTTCCGGCAAAGACTGGGGAATATAGGCATAGGAGTGAAAGGAAGTGGTGATTTCGCCTTCTATTGTCAGATAATCTGGTAGGGATTTTGGGGACATGAGGATGTGAAGCAAGGAAGACTTTCCATTCCCTTCTTCGCCAATAATGGCAACCTTTTCTCCTTCATGAATGGTTAGGGACAGATCACGAACCAGATCGCGTAAATCTTTTGTATGGCGGATGGTGAGGTGGGATAGTTTTAGCATAAGATTCCTTTCTACTGGGACAAAAAAACAGCTCTACCTATTTAGTAGAGCTGTATTCAAGTGGACCCAAACAGAAAAAGACCTTATTAAGCCAACAAAAAGTTGGAGAATAGGCGAGAGGGCACACAAAAAGAGATAGAACAAGCAGTCCACTAAATAAAGTATCTTATTTAACGAAACTTAGTTGTTCATATCTCCTTACCTCCGAATATGATTAGCTTTATTCTATTCCTTTCATTCCTTCTTGTCAAGGAAAACCTTGCTTCATCCACCCTTTTCTTCTCGGACTTAGGGGGGATTTTATGGTATAATTAAAGCTATGCATACAAAACCAACGTCCGCTTATGTCCATATCCCATTTTGTACCCAGATTTGTTTTTATTGTGATTTTTCGAAGGTCTTTATTAAGAATCAACCGGTCGATGCTTATTTGGATCATTTGATCCAAGAATTTCGTCGGGAAGAAATCACAAATTTACGGACTCTCTATATTGGGGGTGGGACGCCGACGGCTTTATCTGCAGATCAGCTAGCGTATCTACTCAAGGAGCTGACCAAGTCGCTTGATCTCTCTCAGATGGAGGAGTTGACCATCGAGGCCAATCCTGGTGATTTGGATCCGGATAAGATCGCTGTTTTGAAGGATTCACCGGTCAATCGGGTTTCTTTGGGCGTACAGACCTTTGATAATCGCTTGCTTAAAAAGATTGGTCGGAGCCATCAGGAACAGGATATCTATGACAATATCGAGCGTTTGAAGCTAGCTGGTTTTGATAATATTTCGATCGACCTCATCTATGCGCTTCCGACGCAAACCATGGAGCAGGTCCAGGAAAATGTCGCGAAGGCTCTTGCTCTCGACATTCCTCATATGAGCCTCTATAGCTTGATTCTGGAGAATCACACCGTCTTTATGAATCGGATGAGACGGGGCAAGCTTCCTCTACCAAAAGAGGAGTTAGAAGCGGAGATGTTTGAATACATCATTCAGGAGTTGGAGCGAGCGGGCTTTGAGCATTACGAAATTTCAAATTTCTCCAAGCCTGGTTTTGAAAGTCGCCACAACCTCATGTATTGGGATAATGCAGAGTATTATGGCTTGGGAGCTGGTGCATCCGGCTATGTCAACGGTGTTCGCTACAAGAACCATGGACCTATTCGCCACTATATGCAGGCAGTCGAAGAGGGAAATGCGCGTGTCCAAGAAGAACATCTGACTCTGACAGAAATGATGGAAGAAGAGATGTTTCTGGGACTCCGTAAGAAAACAGGCGTTTCCAAGAAGCGTTTCGAAGAAAAGTTTGGTGTGAATTTTGACCAACAATATGGACCAGTGGTCGATGAATTGACCCAGCAGGGACTTTTGGTGCCTGACAAGGACATTGTTCGCATGACCAAGAAAGGTCTCTTTTTAGGAGACACTGTAGCAGAGAAGTTTATTTTGGAGTAGAAGATGGCAAAAACATTTGAATACAGCATGAAAATTCCTTTTGATATGAGCGATGTCAATGGTTATATTAAGATTCCCCAATTAATCTTGCTGTCTTTACAGGTATCTGGCATGCAATCAATTGAGCTGGGTATGAGTGATATGTACATTTTAGAGAACTATAATCTGGTCTGGATTATCACGGATTACAATATGAAGATCGAGCGTCTCCCTGTGTTTGATGAAAAGATCACCATCGAAACCTATGCCAAGAGTCACAATCGACTATTTTGTTACCGGGCCTTTAATATCAAAGATGAGGAAGGCAATACCATTATTGAGATGGTCGCAACCTTTGTCTTGATGGATCGTGATACACGCAAGGTCCATCCTGTCATGTCTGAGATTACGGATGCCTTTGACTCAGAGTTTTCAAAAACCATGCTCCGTGGTCCCCGTTTCAAAGAATTAGAAGGGGGTGTAGAACAAGAATACCGAGTTCGGTTTTACGATTTGGATATGAACGGACATGTCAACAATAGCAAGTATTTGGATTGGGTCTTTGAGGTGATGGGAGCAGACTTCTTGACCCATCATGTCCCTAAAAAAGTTCATCTAAAATATGTCAAAGAAGTACTGGCAGGAGGTGTCATCACCTCTCAATATGAACAAGAGGGCTTGAAGACCCAGCACCAAATTAGCTCAGATGGTCATATCAATGCCCAAGCTGAAATTGAGTGGGAAGAAGTAGAAGAAAAGGGTTGGACCTATGGAAAGTAGAAGATTAAAAAATAAAAAACAAGAGCTAGCAGGCTACCAAAAACGGGTTGTGGCCTATGCTAAGCGTCAAAAGAACCCTTTGTACATGTTGGGAGATTGGCTCTTGACTCTTTGTGCTTTGGGCATCATCCTGGTGGAAGAAATTTACAAATTTTTCCGATACCGTTTGAATTTAGAGAGTTTTAGTCGTTTCTTGAAAGAAGATGTGCGTTGGTATCGGGTCTGGATCCATTTCACCTTGGCCTTTCTCTTGCCTGTCGTGATCTTTTCGGTCGGTATTACCAGCCAATCAGGCTCTTTCTGGTCTAATTTCTATCATCGTTTGTCTCAAGGCGTTCTCTTTAGCACGACAGTCAGCCTTGCTGCCACCTTAGTAACCGATTTTGTAGAGAATTTGCAACCAGAAACCAAGTCAGACGGTCGGAACCGGAGCACCAAACGCACGGTTTATCAAATCAGTGTAGACCAGGCAACCGTAATAGGCTTGTTATTGACCATTGTGATCCTCATGGTGGCTTCCTTCTTGTTTACCCAATCAGGAAGTCAAGGGATCAATTTTACAGGGTTGATTTTACAATTTGTCCTCTATGCTGGAGCCTTGCTTTTGTATGGGTCTGGTGGACGAGTCGATGCAGAGAAGTTGCATGAAAAAGCTGATACAGAAAGGGAAGAATAAATGCAATACAAGGGCTATTTAATTGATTTGGATGGCACCATTTACAAAGGAAAATCACGAATTCCAGCAGGAGAAGCTTTTGTTCATGAATTACAGGCGCGTGAGATTCCATATCTCTTTGTCACCAATAACACAACCCGCACACCAGAGACTGTTCGGGATATGCTGGCGACTCACTTCAATATTGAAACCCCAGTGTCGACCATCTATACAGCTACCCTTGCGACCATTGACTACATGAACGACCAAAACTTGGGGAAAAAGGTCTATGTGATTGGAGAAGCGGGGCTCAAAGATGCTATTGAAGAAGCTGGCTATATTATCGATGAAGAAGCACCTGATTATGTTGTGATTGGCCTCGATTGGCAAGTGGATTATGAGAAATTTGCTAAAGCAACCTTGGCGATTCAAAAGGGAGCGCACTTTATAGGGACCAACCCTGACCTGAATATCCCAACGGAGCGTGGCTTGATGCCAGGAGCAGGATCTCTGATTGCCCTTGTTGAAGCAGCGACACGTGTCAAGCCAGTGATCATTGGCAAACCAAAGGCCATTATCATGGACAAGGCCATTGAACATCTGGGTCTTGAAAGAGAAGAAGTGGTCATGGTTGGCGACAACTACCTAACAGATATTCGTGCGGGTATTGACAATGGGATTCCAACCCTTTTGGTGACGACAGGTTTTACCAAACCAGAAGAAGTGCCGACCTTACCAATTGCACCGACACATGTTGTTGCCAGTCTAGCGGAGTGGGATTTTGATGCTTAAAAGTCTGAAATCAATCAACCAATTTTTCTTTATCTTGTCAGCTGCAATCCTTCTCACCATTGCTCTAGCTTGGGTCATCTATCCCTTGGAGATTCATTGGTTGGGGATTCAAAGCCGGACTGGTTTTTCGGCATCTGTCATCATGAAGAATTTTAATGTCTTGATGAACTACTTGACCAATCCTTTTCAATGGGTGTTGAAGATGCCTCAATTCCCCTCTTCAAAAAATGGACTGCACCATTTTGAGGCTGTCAAGTACTTATTTCACTTAGTGACGGTCGTTTTCGTGGTCACACTACCTGGTTTTATCCAGTTTATGCGGACAGTTGTCAAAAAAGGCTACCTTACCTTGTACCGTAGTCTCTTCTTTTGGATGATGGTTTTACCAGTAGTGCTTGCAGTGATAGCTGTTATGATTGGCTTTGATCAATTCTTTACGCTCTTTCATCAGGTCTTATTTGCTGGGGACAATACTTGGCTCTTTGATCCGCGCGTGGATTCGATTATTCTTGCATTACCAGAAGACTACTTTATGCATGCCTTTTTGATTTTCTTTGTCTTATACGAAGGAATGTGTGCGAGTTTTTATCTATTTTCTAGGAGGAAGAAATGAACCAATACAACCGATTATTAGACCCTAAAAAAGATATAGGAAGGTATTCCGGGACACTTGCCATTTATCTCTTGGTAATGACCTTGGTAACCGTCCTGTGGGAAGTCCTCCTTGGATTGACCATAGCAGGTTCTCTCAGAAAAGATCCAAGTCAAGTAACGGAGAAACTCAATGCCCTGAATGTTTGGGCTGGTATTCCCTATCTTATCTCTATTTCCATTGGACTCTTTCTCTTTAATGCCTATCGCAAGAAGGCCCTCTATAAATATGATCTTAAGCACAAGGGACGTAAGATGACTCTTTCAGTCTTCTTTATTCTTCTCGCCTTTCTTGGCTTTTCTCAAGTCTTTTCATCTGTGATGACACAAGTGATTGAGCGCATGTTTGAGACCATTGGCCTTCACTCTCCGACACCAGATCTTGGAGATACGATTGAGCGATCTTGGACCATGCTCTTGTATGCTGGCTTTTTTGGTCCTATCACAGAGGAATTCTTCTTCCGTGGGGCAGGCTTGCGAGGCTTGGAACGGTATGGCAAAATCTTTGCTATTGTCATGACGGCCATCTTGTTTGGACTCTTTCATGCCAATTTTGACCAGCTCTTTTTCGCAAGTATCATTGGTCTAGGATTTGGCTACATTGCCTTTGAATACAATATCTGGTGGGCTATTTTCTATCACATTTTCAATAACTTTGTGATTTCCCAAGGCTTGCATTATGTGGCCTATCATGTGGACGAGGGACTAGCGAATTGGCTCCAAATTGGTGTTTTAGCGATTGGTTCCGTTGTCATGATAGTGGTTCTTGCGACTAAATGGCCAGCTATCAAGGCTTATATTCAAGCCAATAAACCTCAACCGGGAGTTTTCCAGCGTGCCCTCGCGTCCTTCTGGTTCTGGTTCTTCGTGTTATTTACTATCCTGATGTCTATTGTTCCTTATGTGATTCCGATCTTCCAGATGGCTAATCTCAAAGGATAAGTATTATCAAAGGGGGGATTCTTTTAGATCCCTCTTTTTTGCTATAATAGAGAAAGTAGAAATGCAAAATTTGAACATGAAAATAACACAACTTAAAAGATTAAAAATGGAGTAATGACTACTGATGAAAAATAAATCTAAAAAATGGAAATGGTTTCTGTTGATAATCCCTGCACTGATGATTTTAGGGATTATCACGACTACTCTTGATGAGATGAAATCAAAAGATGGAACATACTATCTGACAGTAAAAAATGAATCTACTAAAACGGCCTCCCTAGATAAAACATCATCGATAAAAATAGACGGAGAGCAGATCACCATAAAGGAAGGTAGTTCAGAGCATACTTACTCATATGATCCTGAAAATGAAGAATTTACAAGAGATTCAGAGAAGTATTCTTGTATGATACATGATGGACTTTTAACTCTTTCAGGAGATCAGCCACAAAAGGAATTAGCTGAGTATGTCAGTCCGAATAGTAGTTGGTATTCGGGATATGAAAAAGGACAAGTGAAGATAAAGGATTGAAGATGAGGGTCTGATATACCATTTAATAATTAATTTTTATTTGGTGAAGGTGGATATAAAAAATGCAGACATAATACAGAGAGACCAAGGCCCCTCTTTTTTGCTATAATAGAGAGTATGAATAACTTGATTAAATCCAAGCTCGAGCTCTTGCCGACGAGTCCGGGCTGTTACATTCACAAAGACAAGAACGGAACCATCATCTATGTGGGGAAGGCCAAGAATCTTCGCAATCGGGTGCGGTCCTATTTCAGAGGGAGCCACGATACCAAGACGGAAGCGCTGGTATCTGAGATTGTGGATTTTGAGTTTATCGTCACTGAGTCCAATATTGAGGCCTTGCTTCTTGAGATCAACCTCATCAAGGAGAACAAGCCCAAGTACAATATCATGCTCAAGGACGACAAGTCCTATCCCTTCATCAAGATTACCAATGAGCGCTATCCCCGTCTCATCATCACGCGCCAGGTCAAAAAGGATGGTGGTCTCTATTTCGGTCCCTATCCAGACGTGGGAGCGGCTAATGAGATCAAGCGGCTTTTAGATCGGATTTTCCCTTTCCGCAAGTGTACCAATCCGCCTTCCAAGGTCTGCTTTTACTACCATTTAGGGCAGTGTATGGCTCATACAGTCTGCCACAAGGACGAGGCCTATTTCAAGGGCATGGCCCAGGAGGTTTCTGATTTCCTCAAGGGGCAGGATGATAAGATTATCGACGAGCTCAAGCTCAAGATGACTACCGCTGCGCAAAACATGGAGTTCGAGCGGGCGGCCGAGTACCGCGATCTGATCCAGGCCATCGGGACCCTGCGGACCAAACAGCGGGTCATGGCCAAGGATTTGCAGAACCGGGATGTCTTTGGCTACTACGTGGACAAGGGCTGGATGTGTGTGCAGGTCTTCTTTGTCCGTCAGGGCAAGCTGATCGAGCGCGACGTCAACCTTTTTCCTTACTACAATGATCCGGACGAGGATTTCTTGACCTATGTGGGGCAGTTTTACCAGGAGAAATCTCACCTGATCCCCAATGAAATCCTGATCCCTCAAGATATCGATGAGGAAGCGGTCAAGGCCCTAGTGGATACCAAGGTTCTCAAGCCCCAGCGTGGGGAGAAGAAGCAGTTGGTCAATCTGGCCATTAAGAATGCGCGTGTCAGTCTAGAGCAGAAGTTTAATCTCCTTGAAAAATCCATGGAAAAGACCCAAGGTACTATAGAAAACCTTGGAAAACTCCTGCAAATCCCAACCCCTGTGCGCATTGAGTCTTTTGATAACTCCAACATCATGGGGACCAGTCCGGTCTCAGCCATGGTGGTCTTTGTTAATGGGAAGCCAAGCAAAAAGGACTATCGCAAGTACAAGATCAAGACCGTTGTCGGACCAGATGACTATGCCAGCATGCGGGAGGTCATCCGCAGACGCTACAGCCGTGTCATGCGGGATGGCCTGACGCCACCTGATCTGATCGTTATCGATGGGGGTCAGGGCCAGGTCAATATCGCTAAGCAAGTGATCCAAGAGGAGTTGGGGCTGGATATTCCTATTGCGGGTCTGCAAAAGAATGACAAGCACCAAACCCATGAATTGCTTTTCGGTGATCCCCTTCAAGTCATCGAACTCTCTCGAACCTCGCAGGAATTTTTCCTCCTCCAACGGATCCAGGATGAAGTCCACCGTTTCGCCATCACCTTCCACCGCCAACTACGGTCTAAGAATTCCTTCTCTTCTCAGCTGGATGGCATCGAAGGTTTAGGACCAAAACGCAAGCAATTGCTGATGAAACACTTCAAGTCACTGACCAAGATCAAAGAAGCTACTGTGGATGAGATCGTCACGGTTGGCATCCCACGAGCAGTCGCGGAGGCGGTGCAAGCCAAGCTCCATCAAGGAAAGCAAGAAGAAGCAAGTCCCTTGATGGAAGTTGCGGAGTCCGCAAAAGACTTGCAGTAAAAGAGTTTATGTTTAGGGGAAAAAATGGAACTTCTTGATACAAAAATTGAAAGTAATGGTTTTATTTTTTATGGGAAATTCTCTGAGGGTCTTTTCCAAGAGTGGTTAAAAATCACAACTATACTGGCATCTAAAAGTGACCTTCAAAATGAGCTTTTGTTTCAGGTTGGGTTTATTATCTTTAAGCTGATAGAAGTAGAAAAACAGCAGTTTAGACTTGTTTCCATTGACTATGAAGCCAACCCTTTTAAAGATTTTACAGAGGATTTAACGGTAGCACTTTGGATTCAGTCCGAACAGGCTAGTGTCACTAAAGAATTGCAGATAAATCCCTCAGAAATTCGATTTGACGATAAAATTCTAATTGCCAAAGGTATCTTCGAGGATGAGCATGCCTATCTGCAACGACAAAATACTCAAAGCCAGAGAGACTCAGGCTGGGTTATGGGCTACCAAAGGCAAGATAATGAAGACTTTGTTTGCATTCACGCTTTTGAACTATTGAAATGGAATCCAAAACTTATAAAAGTGTTGGTCTTACCAACTGATTATCTAGTTATTGTTAATGATGGAGAAATCCATTCAATTTTAAACGATTGCGATGAAGAAATTTTTCCGATTTCGTAAGTCTATTCATTAAACGTAAGAGAAACCATCCAATTCAAATGGATGGTTTTCACGTTTTTAGATCCTTTTTGTTATACTAGATTTATTGTATGCTGATTTAGGCGGGCGATATGTGATCACACGTCTTAAAACACAATAGGAACGAATGGATTTTATGTTTGATGGAAAATAAGTTATTACTGACAGGAGTAGATTTTGATGGGGTTAGTCCTTTGTCTCTTAAAGAGTTGAAAACTAATCTAGAGTCTATTTCTGATGAAAAAAAATGTATTTTACTGATTGCAGAGATATTAAAAAAGGGGGATTTTTCAGTTAAACCATTGTTGATTGAACTGATGAATCAAACGAAAGATGAATCTGTCTTAAATTTGTGTATTCGATTGTTTTGCTCGGTATGCACCAATGAAGATTTAGGGGATGTTTCCAATCTTAGATGTTTATCCGATGCGTCGGAGTTTGCTATTTTTACATTTATCACAGGTGCTGTAGACACGATGTCCTATGAAGTGGTTCCTTATTTGCTTGCACTTTGGGACGAGTGGGAAGATAGCGATTCAGACATTGAATATGCAATCAAAGATGCATTGGATGATTATTTTTATGATCAGAAATTATCGATGGATGAAGCAACCAAAGAAGAGGTTGAAGAATTATGGTCGCTAGTAAGCGAACAGAAAGAACCAGATACCTATTACTATAAGGGCTCTCCTGTCTTTCCGGGAATGTTTGCTAAGGAAATCATGACTTCATTGTATACTGGTATCCAAGTTGAAGGTAAGTTTCATAAATACCTTCAATCTGTTCTCCTTTCTACATTTACTGGTAAAAGGGTTCCAGTAAAAGTCAACGAAACAATTTCAAGAAAAGATATCGATAATATGATTGATTACATTGAAGATGTTTCCAAGCGAGACTGGGTCGAAGGTAGAAAATATTTTTATGGTTCTGAAATCAAATGATGACTGGTCGTTTAAAATGTGATATCCAAGTGTTATCACATTTTTTATTTTTGCTCGTTTTTGTTATACTTAAGGCACACAGATTTTTCAATCTATAAAGGAGTAGTTATGAACCATAGAATCGCTATTTTATCTGATATTCACGGAGATACAACAGCCCTGGAGGCAGTGATTGCGGATGCGCGTGCTCTAGGCGCGACGGAATACTGGCTTTTAGGGGATATTTTGCTTCCGGGGCCTGGACGAAAGGACCTTTTTGAATTGCTGGATGCGATACCTATTACAGCGGCTGTTCGTGGAAATTGGGACGATTGTGTCCTAGAGGCTTTGGATGGCGAGTACGGTCTTGAGGATCCGCAGGAGATCCAACTTCTGCGTCTTACTCAGTATCTTATGGAAGGACTAGATCCTAAGCGGATCGATTGGCTTCGCTCCCTTCCTTTGGTAGAGAAGAAGGAGGTCAATGGTATTCGCTTTTCACTGACCCACAACTTGCCAGAAAAGAATTACGGTGGAGACTTGCGTCCAGCTAATGCGACGGAGAACTTTGACCAACTGCTGGATGACCAGACAGATATGGCGATTTACGGGCATGTCCACAAGCAGTTGCTTCGCTATGGCAGTCAGGGCCAGCAGATCCTCAATCCCGGGACTATTGGCATGCCTTATTTTGACTGGGAACCAATTCAAAACCATAGAGCTCAGTATGCTCTGATCGATGTCGAAGAAGATGGGGTGACCAACCTGCAATTTCGTAAGGTGGCCTATGACTATGAAGCAGAGCTCCAAGATGCTAAGGACAAGGGCCTTCCCTTTATTGAGATGTACGAAGAATTGAGACGCGAGGATAACTATCGGGGCCATAACATCGAGCTTCTAACTAGCTTAATTGAGAAATACGGTTATGCCAAAGAAGTAGCTGCCTATTTCAATCTTTCCAATGAATCATAGGTGGATCTCTTGTGTATTCAACCTATAAAAAAGAAGCGAATCTTCAAAATGTCCGCTTCTTTTTTCACAATCTTAGGCTGTAAAACCCTGCAAGCTCTTTCATTTTGTGTTAAAATAGAGGTAACAGAAATAGAAAAGGAAGAAGCTTATGAAATTTCTAGAGCTCAATAAAAAACGCCATGCGATCAAGCATTTCACTGACCAACCGGTCGATCCAAAGGATGTACGGACTGCCATTGAGATCGCAACCTTGGCCCCTAGCGCCCACAATAGCCAGCCTTGGAAATTTGTGGTCGTTCGTCAAAAAAATGCGGAATTGGCAAAATTAGCCTATGGTGCAAACTACGATCAAGTCATGGAAGCACCTGTGACCATCGCCCTCTTTACAGATACTGATTTGCAAAAACGGGCTCGCAAGATTGCACGTGTCGGTGGGGTGAAAAACTTCACAGACGAGCAGTTGCAATACTTTATGCAAAATCTTCCTGCTGAATTTGCACGCTATGATGCCCAACAAACAAGTGATTACTTGGCTTTGAATGCTGGTCTTGTGGCCATGAACTTGGTACTTGCTTTGACGGACCAAGGCATTGGAACCAATATTATCTTGGGATTTGATAAATCAAAAATCAATGAAGTATTGGACATCGAAGAGCGTTTCCGTCCAGAAGTCTTGATTACGGTTGGCTATGCGGCTGAAAAAGTAGAGCCAAGCTATCGCTTACCAGTGGACGAAATCATTGACAAACGCTAAGCCAATTAGCAAATAGAAGATCGAGGAGGAATTCATGACAACAGTTGACTTTAAAGCAGAAGTAGAAAAACGTCGCGATGAGATGATGGCTGACTTATACAGCCTCTTGGAAATCAATTCTGAACGCGATGACAGCAAGGCAGATGCAGAGCATCCTTTTGGGCCTGGTCCTGTAAAAGCTCTTGAAAAATTCTTGGAAATTGCCAAACGTGATGGCTATGAAACCAAGAATGTCGACAATTATGCCGGTCACTTTACCTTTGGTGAAGGAGAAGAAGAACTTGGGATCTTTGCCCATATGGACGTCGTGCCTGCAGGTAGTGGCTGGAAGACGGATCCATACAAACCAGAAATTATTGATGGTAAGCTCTATGCGCGTGGTTCGTCTGATGATAAAGGGCCTACAATGGCCTGCTACTATGGTTTGAAGATCATAAAAGACCTAGGACTCCCTGTTTCTAAGCGCGTGCGCTTTGTTGTCGGTACGGATGAAGAATCAGGCTGGGGCGACATGGATTACTATTTCAAACACGTCGGACTTCCTGAGCCAGATTTTGGCTTCTCACCAGATGCGGAATTCCCAATCATCAATGGGGAAAAAGGAAACATCACTGAGTACCTTCATTTTGGAAATGACAACACAGGAAGTGCCCATCTTCATAGCTTTACAGGTGGCCTTCGTGAAAACATGGTACCAGAGTCAGCGACTGCAGTCGTTTCTGGTCAACTTCCAGATCTTGCTGGTCTCTTAGATGCCTTTGCCAAGGAACACCAGCTCAAGTATGAAATCTCAACTGTCGATGAAGAAACCTATACCGTGACGATTGTTGGGAAATCTGCTCATGGATCAACTCCTGAAGATGGGATCAATGGTGCGACCTACTTGGCTCTCTTGTTGAACCAATTTGATTTTGGTGGTGCTGCTAAGGCTTACCTTCATGTGACAGCTTCACTTCTTCACGAAGATTTTGCTGGTGAAAAATTAGGTATTGCCCATACAGATGTCAAAATGGGACCATTGAGCATGAATGCAGGTGTCTTCCATTTTGATGAAAGCCAAGCAGACAACTCTATTGCCCTCAATATCCGTTACCCTCAAGGTACAGATCCTGAAACCATCAAATCCACCCTTGAAAAGATCGAAGGAGTGGCTACAGTAAGCTTGTCAGCCCATGGTCACACACCCCACTATGTTCCGATGGATGACGAATTGGTATCCACCCTCTTGCGTGTTTACGAAAAACAAACTGGCCTCAAAGGACACGAACAAGTGATCGGTGGTGGTACCTTTGGTCGTCTCTTGAAACGTGGGGTTGCCTTTGGTGCTATGTTCCCAGACTATGTCAATACCATGCACCAAGCTAACGAGTTCGCAGATGTCGAAGATCTTTATCGTGCAGCTGCTATTTACGCAGAAGCCATCTATGAACTAATCAAATAATCCACTACTCGGCCAGTTTTTCTGGCTGAGTTTTTCCATAGAAGGAGGACTTATGTCAAGGATTGAAACCATTAAACAAGCCATTATGGCAGATCCTCAAAATAAAGAATATACGGATAAAGGAATCGAGCCGCTCTTTGCAGCCCCAAAGACAGCTCGTATCAATATCATCGGACAGGCACCTGGACTGAAAACACAAGAAGCCGGTATTTACTGGAAGGATAAAAGTGGTGATCGTCTGCGCGAATGGTTAGGAGTTGACGAAGACACCTTTTATAATTCTGGTTTGTTTGCGGTCATTCCCATGGACTTTTATTTCCCAGGGCATGGAAAATCTGGTGACCTTCCACCTCGCAAAGGCTTTGCGGAAAAGTGGCACCCTCAACTCCTCAAGGAGTGTCCAGATATTGAGTTGACCCTCTTAATTGGACAATATGCCCAAGCATACTACCTTCATGAGAAGGTTAGTGGCAAAGTAACCGAACGGGTCCACCATTTTAAAGACTATTTGCCAACCTATTTTCCACTTGTTCACCCTTCCCCTCGCAATCAAATTTGGATGGCTAAAAATCCTTGGTTTGAGGCAGAGGTGGTGCCGGAATTGCAAACCTTAGTACAAGAGATCATTCAAAAATAAAGGAGAGCGACGATGGATCCTTATCAACAAGTTAAAGAAAAATTAGACGAGTTAGGAATTTCATTTGATGTGGTGGAACACCCACCTGCATTCACGACTGAGCAAGCGGATTCTTATATTGAAGGCTTAGAAGGTGTCCGGACCAAGACCATGTTTTTGACCAACAAGAAGAAAACCCAATACTATTTGCTCATTATGGATGACCAGAAGCCATTGGATATGGATGATTTCAAAGAGCAAGTGGAAGCCAACCGGATCCGCATGGCTTCAGCAGATTCTTTAGCTGAAAAAATGCAATTACCGCCAGGAACGGTTTCTCCATTTGGTTTATTGAACAATGAAGAAAAAGATATTCGAGTCTATTTCGATAAAGACATTGTGTCAGAGGAAATCATGACCTTCCATCCCAATACCAATGAAAAAACGATCTTTATTAAAACCCAAGACTTGTTCCGATTTTTAGAGTCTATTGGCTTTCATTATGAAATACTAACCCTTCCATAACAAAGGAGAAATTATGAAAGAAATTCCATTTTCAAGCTTTTACCAAGCTTATCAAAAAGGAGATTTACACGTTCTTGATGTACGCGAGCAGGAGGAATATGATGCCCTTCACTTAGATGGGGTTCGTTTTCTTCCCTTATCTGAGTTAGCAGATCGCTACCAGGAATTAGAGAAGGATCATCCCTATTATGTCATCTGCAAGTCTGGTCGACGCTCAGCACGTGTTTGCCAATTTCTGGAAGAGCAAGGCTACGATGTGACCAACGTCCAAGGTGGCATGGATGCATTTGAATCCTAAGAGAGAGTGGGAGAGAAATCGGTAATTCATTAGAATTCGATTTCGTCGTCCCACCTCCGCACAGTTGAGTAGGGCTGTAAAAGCTGATGAAATCAGCGTAGTAGAGCCCACTCAACCACTGCGTCTTGCTCGACAATCCAAAAATAATTGAGAGGCTAGGACTTTTGTCCCAGCCACTTTCTTTACTAATTTCTAAATATGAGTAGAATTTGTATGTTTTTCAAAAGATATTACAGGGATTTTCCAGTCTTTCATTGAAAATGGTTCAGAAATTTTGTATAATACCCTAGTATAAACAATAGTTAAGGAGATTCATTATGTCAAAACAAGATTGGCTGGATTATTTCGAAGCCGTAAATGGTCGTTCTGCTAGTGCAGAAGAAATTGCTCAAGCACTGGCTGCAGGAGAATTTCAAGAAGAAGTAGTGGTTCCAGAAACCCCACAAGCCCCAGAATTTGTCGCAGCACCAACTGCACCTGTGGAAGAACCAGTTGCTGCTCCACAAGCCCCAGAGTTTGTTGCAGCGCCAGCAGCTCCTCAAGCTCCAGAGTTTGTTGCAGCGCCAGCAGCTCCTCAAGCTCCAGAGTTTGTTGCAGCGCCAGTAGCTCCTCAAGCTCCAGAGTTTGTTGCAGCACCAGCAGCTCCTGCAGCGCCAACTGCTCCTGCAGAAGAACCAGTAGCAGCTCCAGTTCAAGAACCGGCCCCTCAAGCTGCTCCAGCGAATGGACCTGCTTTCCAACAAGCTCCACAGCAAGCCTACCAACAACCTACTCAAGCAGCTTATCAACAAGCTCCTTACCAAGGTCAACCAGGACAACCTTATCCTGGCCAACCAAGTCAATTTGGTGTAGCCGTTGGTGGTTACTGGAATTGGTTCCTTTCAGCTTTGAAACGTCCAACTGCTGTTGAAAATCCAAAAGCACTTAATGGAATTTTACAGTATGTCTTGACTGCCTTTGTCTTGACCTTGGGGACTTTCTTCACAGCTAGTGGATTTACAGGTGGTTATGGAATGGATTTCCGTGCCTTTATGTTGACATTGATTTCCCTATTCTTTAGCGTTTACGCCTTCCAAGTAGCCGGATTCTTTGTTCGTCGTGTGGTTCTTCAAGATAAGGAATACAGTTACGGGCGTTCATTTGAAGAGTTTGGACGTTTGTCTGTCTACACTTTGCCACTTGCCCTCCTTGCTTTCTTAGTAGGTCTTGTAAAAGTTTATGAATTTTATGGCTTTATAAACTTCCTTATTTTCTTCTTGTTCTTTGTTGGAACATGCTATGTCGTTCATCAAGGATTGAACAAGACAAACTTTAAAGCAGATAAATTCTTGCTTCTAGTAGCATCATCTGTTGTCTTGCTTCTCATTGCCATCTTTGTCATTTATGTGAATGCTCGTATTTTAGAACAAGTAGCCGTAGGATTTATTCCAAGTGCTCCAAATTTCTCTAACTTTGGATTCTAACAATATCACAAAACGGAAGGTGGGGGAACCCACTTTCCCTATTTTATAATGAGGGAGAAGAGATCCATGCAAAAGAAATGGGTTGAATTATTTGAAAAAGTGATCGGTCGCAAACCGTCACCAGAAGAGTTTATGGCTGGGAAAGCTTGTGGATTTGATTTGAAACAAATTCAGTCTATCGCAGGAAATGCCCCAGCAGAGGAAGTCGCTCCTGTTGAGGAAACAGTGGTTGAACCAGTTGAAGAAGTGAAGAATGTCGATCCACTTCTAGCAGCTCGTCAGGCTTGGTTACAACATTTTGAAGAAACCTATGGCCGCAAGCCAAGTGCAGAAGAATTTACCGCTGCAAAAAGTCAAAACTTCGAGTTTTTTGTAGGACCTGTGCCTGAAGCAGAATTTGCGAACCCAGATGCAACAGAAGTAACACAGGAATATGTGCCTCAACAGCCGACTCAAGCGTATACGACTCCACTTGCTGCTGAGCAAACGCAGGTCTTTGCTGGTCCAAATGTCGCAGAAGCAGGTCCAGCTCAGAAAAAACAAAAGGCCCCTAAAACGAAGGGTGGAAAGAAACTTTCCAAGAAGAAAATTGGGATTATTTCTGCTATCGCAGTCCTTGTGATCGCTTTGGTAGCAGCCTTCTTTTACTTCCAGTCTACAACACGTGTCGAAGTGACTGCAGATAAATTCATTAAGGCAGTGGACACCAAGGATTATCGCGAAGCAGCAGACCTGCTTTCAACCGATAACGATAAATGGACAAAGGATGAAGCCGAAAGCTTTATTACCAGCATGGAAGATCAAGGGGTCGATATCGGCACAGAGTTGAACAAGATCATTGATAATGGTGGAGAAGGCAGCTATACGGATAAATCTGGAAACAAGATCTTTGGTTTGGAAAAAGCGGACAAGAAATTTGGAATCTTCCAAGAATACCGTGTGGCCAGCTATCCAGTACAAGTCAAGGTCAAGACCAATTTGGATCAAGCCAAACTCAAAGTGGCTGCCAATAAAACGGTGACCTTGAAGAAAGATGCAGTGACAGACCTTGGTTCTTTCCATTACAATACAAAAGAAATGGAATTGACTGCTAAAACTGAAGTCGGAAATGTTACTTCTAAGATCCATCTCAATCCTAAAAAAGCAACCAAGAATAATTTAGAATTGCAGTTGAATTCTGAAAAACGCAATTTAGAAGTTGAGTTCCCAGATGAAGTTGAAAACCCAACGGATGTGAAGGTTGTGGTCAACGGCAAAGAAGTCGGAACCAGCACGACCTTTGAAGTAGATAGCATCCCTTATCAAGAAATTGAAGTACATGCTGTCTTCAACATGAATGGGGAAACCTATACAACTGAAAAGGCTAAGGTGACGATTGAAGAGGGTGAGAACGATCCGATCGAACTTAAACTAGCCAAAGATACCCTAAAACGCATCAAGAGTGCACAAGATGCTAAGAAAGCGCAAGCAGCCAAAGAAGAACAAAATCGGACCTTGGCGGAAGAATTCTTGAAAGAGTACCGCGACGCAGTCTTTAGCTCCGTTTCAAATCGAAACAACACCTACTCTAAATACTATGACACACAAAGTCAAGCCTACAAGGACATGGTTGAATTCACAACTGGTGATGGTGTTCGAAAGGCAAAAATTGACTACTATACTCCAGGAGCATTGGACATTCAAAGTGTCACTGAAGAAAATGGTGTGGTGACGATCAAGACTTATGAAGACTTTACCGTGCATTATACAGATAGCCATCCAGATTCACAAAACCGCAAGTACAAGACCTACACCTTGAAAAAAGTAGGTGCAAGTTATGTGATTACGGATATTGTCGTTACAAAAGAATCATAGGAGATTCCTCATGAAAGCAAGATTTTCCAAATTAACTTTGGTGACAGTTGCCTTGTTAACCCTGACAGCTTGCTCCCAATCTCAATCTACTAGTTCAAAATCTTCTGCAAAAGAAGAAAGCAAACAAACGCAAACCAAGACTTCCAAAGAAACGTCTTCTGCAAAGAATACGTCAAAAGAGACTGGCAAAGAAGAATCGTCAAAAGCTGGTAAGTCAGATGTGAAAGTGGATTCTGGTGTCAGCTATAATGGTTCCTACTATAGTGTCAAAGGGAAGTATGGTGAGGTGATGATCGCCAACAAACATTATCCCTTGTCGCCTGACTTTAACCCAGGTGAAGATCCTGAAGCTGTTTCAGCCCTTCATGAATTGATCGCAGCCATGCAGGCAGAAGGATATCCAATCAGTGACCAATATAGTGGTTTTCGTAGCTACGATACCCAAGTTGGCCTCTATCAAAACTATGTCAATCAAGATGGTCAGGAAGCCGCAGATCGTTATTCTGCAAGACCGGGTTATAGTGAACATCAAACTGGTTTGACCTTTGATTTGATCGATACCAGTGGTAATCTGGTAACCGAACCTGGACCAAGTAAGTGGTTGCTCAAGAACGCCGCTAAATATGGCTTTGTGGTTCGTTACCAAGAAGGAAAAGAAAAAGTAACAGGCTACATGCCAGAAAGCTGGCATCTCCGCTATATCGGAAAAGAAGCACAAGATATCGCAGATTCAGGCTTGAGTCTGGAAGAATACTATGGCTTCACCGGTGGCGATTACGTTGATAAATAAGAAAAGGTTGGGGATTTTAACCCCAACCTCAGATTGAAGACAAAGTCATATAAAAAACTTTCCTTAGGTGAGTACGGACGTCAGCGAACTTCTACGAAGTTCCATGACTAATTATTGAGCCTAAGGTCTCAATAATTCCGAGTGCCTGAATCGTTATTGTTTCAGGCACTTTACTCACAGTGGAAAGTTTTGGTATTTTCTTGATTCATCTAAAAAATGGAACTCAATTATATTTCTTATCAGAATCGCTTAATTTATTTTACTTTAAAATAGTTTGTCTATATTTTAAGGTTGGGATAGATATCCCAACCTTTTTATTGTATGTTTTTTAGAAACTCATCCAGCTCTTTTTGGTTCTTGAGAGAGATAAATTTTTCGGGGTAGGTGGAGTGGATGTTTTGATACCTTTCTCTAGCACTTTTTGTTCGTCCGTCCCAAAGGATCCAACGGATGAATTCCCAGTCAAAGCGTTCGGGGCAACCTGCCGCCATACTCTCACGGACGCGGCCTTTATAACGGCGGTATCGTTTCCAGCCTCTAAAGAGGCAGTTCCAACGAGAGAAGTTGAGAAAGATAATCTGGTCAGCTTGCTCCATTCTTTCCTCATAGCAGCACCAAGAGTAATTGCCATCAATGACCCAGTCTCTATGATCGCTGAGAAACTGTTTCATCTCTTTCTCCATCCAATCCCGGTCACTGTCTATCCAGCCCGGTCGAAATTGAAGGGTATCCATGTGGAGCTTGGGAATGGAGTAGTGGCGGGATAAGTTTTCAGCCAAGGTAGATTTTCCAGATCCAGAATAGCCGATAATAACAATTTTCATAAGCACCTCTCAAAAATTTAGGCACAAAAAAAGCTCCGGAGAGCTTGATTTTTATGCTGTTCTTGATTAACCAAGTTTCGCTGCAAGACGTGCTTTATCACGGCTAGCTTTGTTCTTGTGGATCAAACCTTTAGTTTCTGCTTTATCGATAGCTGAGCTAGCAGCGCGGTAAAGTTCTTCAGATGGGTTTGCTTCAAAAGCTTTGATTGCAGTACGCATAGCTGATTTTTGAGCTGAGTTTTTTTCGTTTTGTTTAACGTTCAATTCAGCGCGTTTGATAGCTGATTTAATGTTTGCCAAGTTATTCACCTCCATTGATAATCTAACTATCTCATTATATATGAAAAGTTAAGATTTGACAAGCCTAAAATAGCTTTTCCTTAAAAAAGTACCGTTAAAAGGCCATTTTCTCTAGCGTTTGAGATAAATTTCGTCGATTTCATGGTTGGTTGCCTTATGGAGAATCAGATCAGCTCGGTTTCTGGTTGGTTGGATGTAATGTTGCAAGTTGACTAAATTAATGGATTCCCAGACCAGATGGGCCATGTTTAAAACTTCTTCTAGGGGTTGCTCGGTAAAACGATAGTAGTAGTTATTGGGATCATTTTGTGCCAAGGCCAGGAGTTTTTGGAAGCGATCGATATACCAGGATTCGATATCTTTTACCGCAGCGTCTACATAGATTGAAAAATCAAAGAAATCGGTCATATAAAGACTGTCGTTTTGAGGATTTTGGAACACATTAATCCCTTCTACAATGACAAAGTCAGCTGGCAATATCGTTTGCTTTTGATCGGGAACAATGTCATAAATCTCGTGGGAATAGACTGGAATCTCTACGCTTTTATTATTCTTGATTTGGTTAAGAAAATGAAGGAGTAATTCCATATCATAACTTTCTGGAAATCCCTTTCGATTGAGAAGCTCCTGTTCTTTTAAGACAGCGTTGGGATAAAGAAAGCCATCCGTTGTTACCAATTCAACGCTCGAGCCTTCAAAGGTTCGTGACAGCAGGATTTGAAGTAAACGGCTGGTGGTCGATTTCCCAACAGCAACACTCCCTGAAACCCCAATGATAAAGGGTTGGCGTTCACTCGTTTTTTGAAGAAAAATACCTTTTGAGAAGGCCAAATCTTCTTTGGAACGCTTGTAGATTCCAATCAGGTTTGTCAAAGGCAGGTAGACGTCTCGTACATCTTGGAGGTTGATGCGGTCGTTAAAACTTTTAATAGAATTGAGCTCTGTTTGAGAGAGAGGTGGGGTGGTTTTGCGGTGCAAATTTTGCCACGTTTCCCGATTAATTTTTTCAAAATGTAGAAATTCTTTGTCCATATGTCACTCCTATTGTAGTCTTTAGTATACCAATTTTTAGAGGTCATGTAAACGATTTAAAAAAGGAATGAATTATGATAAAATAACCTTATGAGTAAAATGTATTTTGATGTAAACCCAGATGCAGCCCATGATATTCATGATCTGGCTGTTGTTTTATTGGGGCAAAAGATGAATTTCTATACAGACGCCGGCGTCTTTAGTAAAAAAATGATTGACTATGGAAGCCAGGTCCTCTTATCAAGCCTGGATTTTCAAGAAGGAGAAAGTGTCCTCGATGTTGGCTGTGGCTATGGTCCGATCGGCCTCTCTTTAGCTAAAGTCCAGGGAGTTACCGTGACCATGGTCGATGTTAATGAGAGGGCGCTGGACTTGGCTAAGAAAAATGCCAACCGAAATGGTGTGGAAGCCCAGATCTTTTCTTCAGATGTCTATGAAGCAGTAGTAGGGGTCTTTGACCATGTGATTAGTAATCCTCCGATCCGAGCCGGTAAGAAAGTGGTTCACCAAGTGATCACCGGTAGTTTTGAACATTTGAAACCAGGTGGAGACTTGACCATTGTCATTCAGAAAAAACAAGGGGCTCCGAGCGCTAAGGCCAAGATGGAAGATTCGTTTGGCAATTGTGAAATCGTAAAAAAAGACAAAGGCTATTATATTTTAAGAAGTGAGAAAGAATCATGAGAGCAGTAGATATCATTCAGAAAAAAATAGATGGTCTTGCCTTAAACAAGGAAGAAATTGAATGGCTGATTGAGGGCTATGTGGCTGGAACAGTACCAGATTACCAAATGTCTGCTTTTGCTATGGCCGTTTATTTTAAAGGGATGACGACAGAAGAAATCTCCCATATGACCATGAAGATGGTCCAAACGGGGCAACAGTTTGATTTGTCAGCTATTCCAGGGATCAAGGTGGACAAACATTCGACTGGTGGTGTGGGAGACAAGGTGACCTTGGTCTTGGTGCCTCTGGTTGCAAGTTTCGGAGTACCAGTTGCTAAAATGAGCGGTCGTGGCTTAGGCCACACAGGTGGAACCATCGATAAGTTGGAATCCATTAAAGGCTTCCAGATTGAACGGACCCAAGAGGAATTTATCCAGCAGGTGCAGGAGATCGGCTTATCGGTCATTGGTCAATCCGACCAACTTGTAAAAGCAGACAAACTTTTGTATGCTCTTCGTGACGTGACGGCGACAGTGGATACCATTCCATTGATTGCTAGCTCCGTTATGAGTAAGAAAATTGCTGCTGGTGCTGATGCCATTCTTTTGGACGTGACGGTAGGCGAGGGTGCCTTTATGAAGAATATTGAGGATGCTCGTCGCTTAGCACGTACCATGGTGGATCTCGGTAATGCCGTAGGGCGCAAGACAATCGCTGTCATTACAGATATGAGCCAACCTTTGGGAACCAGTATTGGCAATCGTTTAGAGATTTTGGAAGCCCTCGATATTCTGAAAGGACAGGGGCGTGCTGATGTCACAGAGTTTATTTGTGAGTTGGCGCAAATCATGTTGAAATTGGCCAATGTAGATCAATCGATTGAAGCCATCCATGAACACTTGAGCAATGGACAAGCCTTAGCGAAGTTTGAGGAAATGGTTGTGGCTCAAGGTGGAGACTTAGAAGATTTGCATCGTCCTGTCAAAGTGGATCAGGTCCTTGAAGTAACAGCAGATCAAGATGGCGTTATTGCTGCTTTACCTGCCATGGAGTTTGGCTTGTTTGCTATGCGCCTGGGTGCTGGCCGTGCTGTCAAATCAGATCCCCTCGATTACGAAACAGGGATTGTATTTGATAAAAAAGTGGGAGAGCGCGTCAAAAAAGGGGAACGCATTGCGCGCATTTTCATGAATGAAAAAAATTCACAAGAAAGCGTTACAGAATTCAAAAAAAATGTTAAAATACTAGAAAAGGCTGAAAGCGTTAAAGAAATTATTGAAATAATATCTTAAGCAACTCAGGAGATTGTATGAAGTTAAATAAATATATCGATCACACTCTTTTAAAACCAGATGCGCAACAAGAACAGATCGAAAAGCTGATCGAAGAAGCTAAGGCTTATGGTTTTGCGAGTGTCTGTGTGAACCCGACATGGGTGAATTTTGCGGCTGAGGGCTTGTACGATTCAGACGTTAAAGTTTGTACCGTTATTGGTTTTCCTTTGGGAGCAAATACACCATTTGTCAAAGCGTGTGAAACAAAAAATGCTATTCAAAATGGTGCCGATGAAATTGACATGGTCATTAATATCGGAGCCTTGAAGTCTAAGAATTTAGCAATAGTTGAGGAAGATATACAAGCGGTAGTCGATGCGAGCGGGGATAAGCTGGTCAAAGTCATCATTGAGACGTGTCTCTTAACAGACGATGAAAAGGTCGTTGCTTGCCAAATTGCTAAAGCGGCTGGGGCAGACTTTGTGAAGACTTCAACTGGCTTCTCAACTGGAGGAGCAACGGTTGAAGATGTGGCCTTAATGCGTCAAACTGTTGGACCCGACATGGGTGTTAAAGCTTCTGGTGGTGCTCGCTCTTATGAAGATGTTCTTGCTTTTATCGAAGCAGGTGCGACCCGTATTGGGACTTCTTCTGGTGTAGCCATCATGGAAGGAAAGGTGGCTCATGGCGACTACTGAGTTGATCAACTTAGCAGTTGAAGTGAGTCAACAAGCCTATGTGCCTTACTCTCATTTCCCAATTGGAGCTGTACTGCTAACAAAGGATGGAGAAATCTATACAGGGGTCAATATCGAAAATGCCAGTTTTGGATTAACCAACTGTGGAGAACGGACAGCTATTTTTAAAGCAGTTTCTGAGGGAGCTCGCGAATTTCAAGAGCTCATTATCTACGGGCAAACAGAAAAGCCCATCTCTCCGTGTGGTGCTTGTCGCCAGGTCATGGCTGAATTTTTTGAGCCAGACCTTCCTGTAACCTTAGTATCTAAAGATAAATCGACGGTCGTGATGACGGTCAAGGAATTACTTCCATATTCCTTTACAGACTTGACTTAATGGGTCTGTGAGGCGGTCTTTTGACCCTTTCAATACTTCGCAACAATGTTGCACAATAATTTAGGAGGTTCAGTAATGAACAAGAAACAATGGCTAGGCCTTGGTCTAGTAACTGTCGCTGCTATCGGACTTGCAGCATGTGGAAATCGTGCGTCTAAAAAAGATAGCGCTAACTCAGAATCTAAAGCAGATTTGAAAGTTGCTATCGTTACCGATACTGGTGGTGTGGATGACAAATCATTCAACCAATCTGCTTGGGAAGGTTTGCAAGCTTGGGGTAAAGAAAACGGTCTTTCTAAAGGGAACGGATTTGACTACTTCCAATCAACAGATCAATCTCAATATGCGACAAACCTTGATGAAGCTGTTTCTAACGACTACAAATTGATCTTTGGTGTTGGTTTTGCCTTGAGCGACTCTATTAAAAAAGCTGCAAAAGACAACGAAGATGTGAACTATGTCATCATCGATGACCGTATTGAAGGACAAAAGAACGTAGCATCTGCTGTTTATGCCGATAACGAAGCTGGTTACCTTGCTGGTATCGCTGCTGCGAAAACTACAAAAACTAAACAAGTTGGTTTTGTAGGTGGTATGGAAAGTGAAGTTATCACTCGTTTCCGCGCTGGATTTGAAGCTGGTGTTAAATCTGTTGACCCATCTATCAAAGTTCAAGTAGACTACGCTGGTTCATTCGGTGACTCTGCTAAAGGTAAAACAATTGCCGCTGCACAATACGCTGCAGGTGCAGACGTTATCTACCAAGTAGCTGGTGGTACTGGTGCAGGTGTCTTCTCTGAAGCTAAAGACTTGAACGAGAAGAAAAATGAAGACGAAAAAGTTTGGGTTCTTGGTGTTGACCGTGACCAAAAAGCTGAAGGTGAATACACTTCTAAAGATGGCAAAAAATCTAACTTCGTATTGGCTTCAAGCTTGAAGAAAGTCGGAGAATCTGTAAAAGACTTAGCTAAGAAAGCTGCTGACGGTAAATTCCCTGGCGGTAAAGTGATTACTTATAGCTTGAAAGATGGTGGAGTTGATTTGACAACCGACAACCTTTCTGCAGATGCTAAAAAAGCTGTCGAAGATGCCAAAGCTAAAATCCTTGATGGGTCTCTTAAAGTTCCTGAAAAATAATATTTGATTGGAGCGGCCCTCCCTTTAAGGGCCGTTTCTTTTAAAGTGAGACATTTTTGTCTCAATAAAATCTGTTAGTCACCTAGCAGATTTTATTGAAATAAAAAAATTTTGAAAGGAAACACCCCATGACACATGAATATGTCATCGAAATGCGTGAGATTACCAAAAAATTTGGTGACTTTGTAGCAAATGATAAGATTAATCTTCAGTTGCGCAAAGGTGAAATCCATGCACTTCTTGGAGAAAATGGTGCAGGGAAATCTACACTGATGAATATGCTGGCTGGTTTATTGGAACCAACAAGCGGAGACATCGTGGTAAATGGAAAAACTGTTAACCTAGACTCACCTTCAAAAGCAGCTTCTTTAGGAATTGGAATGGTACACCAACACTTTATGTTGGTTGAAGCTTTTACAGTTGCTGAAAATATTATCCTTGGTTCTGAAACCACTAAACATGGTGTTTTGGACCTTAAAAAAGCCAGTCAAGATATCCTTGAGTTGTCTAAAAAATATGGCTTGGCAGTAGATCCAAATGCCAAAGTTGAGGATATTTCCGTTGGTGCGCAGCAACGTGTGGAAATCTTAAAGACGCTTTATCGTGGAGCCGACATCCTGATCTTCGATGAACCAACTGCGGTGTTGACACCAGCTGAAATCGAAGAATTGATGACAATCATGAAGAACTTGGCGAATGAAGGAAAATCTATCATCTTGATTACGCACAAGTTGGATGAAATCCGTGCTGTTTCAGACCGAGTTACGGTTATCCGTCGTGGTAAATCCATTGAAACAGTTGAGATTGGTGGAGCTACTAACCAAGACTTGGCCGAAATGATGGTCGGCCGTTCTGTTTCCTTTAAGACTGAAAAAGGTCCTTCTGAACCGAAAGAAGTCGTCTTGTCGATTGAAAACTTGGTTGTAAACGAAAACCGGGGTGTCCCAGCTGTTAAGAATCTTTCACTGGAACTTCGTGCTGGTGAAGTCGTCGGGATTGCAGGGATTGATGGAAATGGTCAGTCTGAGTTGATCCAAGCGATTACAGGTCTACGGAAGGTAAAATCCGGTTCAATCAAGATTAAAGGCAAGGACGTTGTAGGACTTCGCCCACGTCAAATCACAGAAATGAAGGTAGGGCACGTCCCTGAAGACCGTCATCGTGATGGATTAGTCCTTGATATGATGATCTCTGAAAACATTGCCCTTCAAACCTACTATAAAGAACCTCTTAGCAAGAATGGTATTTTGAATTATCCAAATATTACCTCTTATGCCAAGAAGTTGATGGAAGAGTTTGACGTTCGTGCAGCCAGTGAAGTGGTACCAGCTAAGGCTCTCTCTGGAGGGAACCAGCAAAAAGCCATTATCGCTCGGGAAATTGATCGTGATCCAGATCTCTTGATCGTTAGTCAGCCGACTCGTGGATTGGACGTTGGAGCGATCGAATATATCCACAAACGTTTGATTCAAGAACGGGATAATGGAAAAGCCGTTCTGGTTGTCAGCTTTGAATTAGATGAAATTTTGAATGTTTCTGACCGTATTGCGGTTATTCATGATGGGAAGATCCAAGGGATCGTAACCCCTGAAACAACGAATAAGCAAGAACTTGGAATCCTCATGGCAGGAGGCCAAGTAAAGGAGGGAGCATCAAATGAATAAGAATTTAAAACAAATTGCCGTTCCATTGGTGTCTGTCCTTTTAGGATTGGTCTTGGGTGCCATTATTATGTGGGCCTTCAGCTATGATGCCCTTTGGGGATATGAATTGCTGTTTAAGAAAGCCTTTGGTTCGATGAAGAGTTGGGGAAATATTTCCCGTGCCATGGGGCCACTGATTTTAGTTGCTCTTGGATTTTCAGTAGCTAGCCGAGCCGGCTTCTTTAACGTTGGACTTCCTGGTCAGGCTTTTGCAGGATGGATCATGGCGACTTGGTTTGCCCTTTCTTTCCCAAATATGCCTCGTTTACTAATGATTCCGATGACCGTTTTGATTGCGGCGATCGCAGGTGGATTTATTGGAGCGATTCCTGGTTTCCTTCGTGCCTATCTCGGAACCAGTGAGGTCATCATCACCATTATGATGAACTACATTGTTCTCTATGGTGGGAATGCCTTGATTCATAGCTTCCCAGCTTCCTTGATGGAAAACAAGGACTCAACCATTGATGTGGGAGCCAACGCTGTCTACCAGACGGAGTGGTTGCGTAATTTGACGGACAAATCACAAATGAACATCGGGATCTTCTTTGCCATCATCGCATTGGTGGTCATCTGGTTCTTGATGAAGAAAACTACACTTGGGTTTGAAATCCGTGCCGTTGGTCTCAATGCGAATGCGGCGGAATACGCAGGGATGTCTGCAAAACGGACCATTATCCTTTCTATGATCATTTCTGGTGCTCTTGCTGGTATCGGTGGGGTAGTAGAAGGTCTGGGGATTTACTCAAATGTCTACGTTCAAACCAGCTCAATGAGTGTTGGATTTAACGGTATGGCCGTTGCCCTTCTTGCGATGAATTCACCAATTGGTATTCCATTTGCTGCCTTCTTGTTTGGAGCGCTTCAAATTGGAGGAGTTGGTATGAAGCCAGCTGCAATCCCTGAAGAAGTCGTTCAAATTGTGACAGCATCCATTATCTTCTTCGTATGTGCCCACTACATTATCGAAAAAATGATCTCGATGCGTTCAGCTAAAAAAGGAGGAGCAAACTAATGAGTATTGTAACGATTTTAAGTATTCTTGTTTCCTCTATGATTGTGTATGCAGCGCCGCTGATCTTCACAAGTATCGGAGGAGCATACTCAGAACACGCTGGGGTTGTTAACGTTGGTCTGGAAGGAATCATGGTTATGGGAGCCTTCTCAGGTATTATCTTTAACTTGACTTTTGAGCCTGAGTTAGGAAGTTTGACACCATGGTTGTCCTTGATCGTTGCTGCAGGGATTGGAGTACTCTTCTCCTTGATCCACGCGGTGGCAACCATTCATTTCCGTGCTGACCATATCGTCTCAGGTACAGTATTGAACTTGATGGCACCTCCACTTGCGGTCTTCCTTGTTAAAGCGATGTACAACAAGGGACAAACTGATAATATCAAAGTTGCCTTCGGGAAAACATCCATTCCGGTCTTATCTAAAATTCCGGTGATTGGAGATATCTTCTTCAACAATGCCAGCATCATCGGTTGGGTTGCGATTCTCTTTTCATTCTTTGCTTGGTTTATCATGTTCAAGACGAAGTTTGGATTGCGTCTTCGTTCAGTTGGGGAACACCCACAAGCAGCAGATACATTGGGAATCAATGTATATAGAATGCGCTACTTAGGAGTGATGATCTCAGGTGCCCTAGCAGGAATCGGAGGAGCTATTTACGCTCAGTCAGTTTCTGTTAACTTCGCGGTGACTACTATTGTAGGTCCTGGATTTATCGCCCTTGCGGCCATGATTTTCGGGAAATGGAACCCTATCGGGGCCATGCTGGCTAGTCTCTTCTTTGGAGCTTCTCAAAGTTTGGCTGTTATCGGGAATCAATTGCCTTTGCTTAAAGGTATCCCATCCATTTACTTGCAAATTGCGCCTTACGTCTTGACCATGGTTGT
This sequence comes from Streptococcus sp. SP1, assembly GCF_030440005.1. Classification (NCBI taxonomy): domain Bacteria; kingdom Bacillati; phylum Bacillota; class Bacilli; order Lactobacillales; family Streptococcaceae; genus Streptococcus; species Streptococcus sp. SP1. The sequence continues at coordinate 167,927 of NZ_JAQFJJ010000002.1, read as the reverse complement.
CTTGGCTGCCTTCTTTGGACAAGCAGTTGCGCCAAAAGCAGATGGTGTTAATTACATTAAATCGAAATAATGTACAGAGAGATGCGAGGTTTCCTCGGTCTCTTTTGCTTTGTAAAGGCCCCTAATAGTCGCAATTTCTTTAGATTTAGGGTACAATAAGAATACAACTTTTCACGTATTGGAGGAGCAGATGTTTAAGTGGATGAAACGCCTGATTGGCATGGTGATCGTTTTATTTATTCTATTAGTGATCTTGTTGGTTCCTGGATCTATTCCTGAAGGGGAGCAGCTGAGAAATGTGCAGGCAGGGAGTTCTTTGATTGAACTGGCTCAAAATGCTGTTTCAAATGCCTCTGTGAGCACTGAAGGGGTCTCAACTGAGCTAAGTCTCAATTCTGTACAATTAAGTCAGGTCGTAAAAACAAGTGCTGGATCCGCCCTTGACAATTCTGACTATCAAAAGATGGCACTAGGAATGGATGGCAATGACCTTCACGTCAAAGTTCCTGTTTCCTTAGGACCAGTTGATAGCTATCTAGATTTAACCATGACCGGTCAAGTTGAAAACAATGTCATGAATTTGACTGTGACCGGTGCTAAATTAGGGAAAATGCCCATTCCAAAATTCTTGGTTCTCAACTATTTGAAGGATCAATCCAATCAAAATGGAGGTGGCTTCACAGTGAATGGTGATCAAATCACCCTTGAGATCCCTCAAGCAGGCTATAGTATCTCAAAAGCGAGAGTGGAAAATGGCAATGCTAAGGTAACTGTTAGTATATCCTTGTTTTAAGTCTTTGTAATTGGAGTTGTCATGCTTGTCTTTGAATTTTGTGCAGAGAATTTAACTTATATTGATAAGGCGATTGCTGCTGGGGCAGGTCGCATTGAACTGTGCGACAACCTGGCAGTAGGTGGGACCACACCGAGTATAGGTGTGATCAATGAAGCAATCAAACTGACAAGAGAGAAGTCTGTGGATCTATGTGTCATTATTCGGCCCCGTGGTGGCGATTTTGTCTACACTGAGCTGGAAGTCGAAGCTATGCTGACGGATATTCGTGCTGCGAAAGAAATAGGGGTTACTTCTTTTGTGCTGGGTGCGCTGACGAGCGATCGAAAGTTGGACCAGAGGGTCATGCAGCTTTTACTAGCAGCCTGTGGAGAGGCAGAGGTGGTCTTTCATATGGCCTTTGATGAGTTAGCTCATACAGATCAGCTAGAAGCGATTGAGTGGCTTTCTGATCAGGGTGTAGCCCGCATTTTAACACGAGCTGGAAGTCCAGGTGATCCTCTAGAGCAACGTTTTGTACACTATCATCGTTTATTAGATGCCGCTAAGGGAAAGATTCAGATCCTGCCAGGTGGGGGTGTGACTCTTGACAATCGTCAGCTCTTTTTGGAGCAATTGGGCGTTTGTCAACTGCATGGCACGCGCATCGTGTTTTAAAAAAGAAACGATCACTGCTTGAAGTAGTTTTGAAGATCCGTTATCAAGGTTGGGGACGTTGTTTCCAGCCTCTTCTAGTGCAAAAATGAATAAGGGAGAGAAAATGTTTTTAGAGCATTATTTTGACCGCTACACCTTTCAGCCAGAAAAGGGATTGGCTTATGGATTTGAAAAGAGAGAAGCAGGCTATGCGTACCAGTGCCCCGTCTTATCGGACACTTTTCTCTTAAAGGTCCAGGTCTACGACCATAAGATTTCTTTTCAGGTCTATGATCAGGATACAGGGGACGAGTATATCCAGATCCATCTGGAACAGCTACGAGGAAATTTCGTTGGCCAAGTCAGGGAAGCCTGCCAGGAAAGTCTTGCAAGGATCCGCCAAGCTTGTTTTGAGGTTGAAGAATTTCTCTATCCTCAAGCCAAGCGTCTCATGGCCTATATCTCCCTGCACTATCAGGGAACGATTGAGTATTTGTGGGAGAGATCTCCGGAATCCGGTGCTATTCGACATCGAGACACCCTTAAGTGGTATGGTGTCTTTATGACCATTGATTGGAAAAAACTGGATGCTGGCAAGTCTGGGAAAATAGAAGTCTTAAATGTCAAGTCTGACCAAGTAGCCCATTTCATCCAGCAGAAAGGGATTTATCCAGCTTTTCATATGAATAAAAAATATTGGGTGAGTATCCCCTTAGATGGAACAATTGCTGATGAGGAGTTGTTTGCTCTAGTGGATAGTAGTTGGCAACTCACAAAAAAGGGGAAATAAGATGAATCTGTTGAGGAAATTATCTTGGTTTTTTAATTTAGAGAAGAAGCGATACTTGATCGGGATAGGGTCCTTGATCTTGGTTAGCTTTTTAAATCTCATTCCTCCAAGAATCATGGGCCTTGTGATCGATTTGATCGATAAAAGAAAGCTGACACTGGGGCAGTTAGTTATGGATATTGCCCTTTTGGTCCTCGCAGCTCTAGCCATGTATGGCCTTCGTTTTGTTTGGAGACGCTATATTTTTGGGACGGCCAATAAGTTGGCTCGGATCTTGCGTTACCGTTTGTTTAAGCAATTTACGCTTATGTCTCCGTCTTTTTATCAGCGTTATCGCACAGGGGATCTCATGGCCCATGCCACCAATGATATCAATGCGGTGACTATGTTTGCTGGTGGCGGTGTTATGTCTGCTGTAGATGCTTCTGTGACAGCCTTGGTGACCCTAGTCAGCATGTTTTTCATGATTGATTGGCGCTTAACCCTCATAGCTATTTTGCCCCTACCGGTTATGGTGGTAGTGACTTCAGCCATTGGGCGCAAAAACCACAAAGCCTTCAAAGAGGCCCAAGAAGGATTCTCAGAGCTGAACAACTTTGTTCAGGAATCAGTATCAGGAGTCAAGGTGACCAAATCCTTTGGCTTTCAGGCAGATGAGATTCGTGCTTTTGAAAAGACTAATCAAATGGTCTTTTCAAAGAATATGACTTCAGCCGGTTACAATGCTTTGTTTGATCCGACCACTCTTCTTTTTGTCGGTCTCTCCTATGTCTTGACGCTCTACTTCGGGGGGCTATTTGTTCAGGAAGGGAGCCTGACGGTTGGACAAATCGTAACCTTTATTACCTATCTCAATATGCTCGTCTGGCCCCTTCAAGCTATGGGCTTCTTGTTTAATATTAGTCAGCGTGCTAGCGTCTCCTATGATCGGATTGAGACACTTTTAGCAGAAATACCTGATATCCAAGATCCAAGTCAACCAGTCACAGACATTCAAAACGGCGATCTGGAATATGACATTAAAGAATTCGCCTATGAGAAAGAGCCTGTCCTTAAAAAGGTAGCCTTTCATTTAGAAAAAGGGCAAACCCTTGGGATTGTGGGTCCAACTGGATCTGGAAAGACCACCTTGTTGCGTCTCTTACTCAGAGAGCGTGACTTGGAGCAGGGAGCTATCTTTCTAAATGGAATCTCCATCAAAGATTATCGTTTGGAAGACCTGCGTAGTTTGATTGGCTATGTTCCTCAAGATCAGATTCTCTTTGCCATGACTATTCGCAAGAATGTTGCTTTTTCGGATCCACAGATCAAGGAAGAAGAGGTGATAAAAGCGCTAAGAACCTGTGGGGTCTATGAGGATATCTTGGCTATGCCAGACCAGATGGAGACGGTGCTTGGAGAGAGAGGGGTCTCTCTTTCTGGCGGGCAAAAGCAACGGATAGCTATGAGTCGCGCTTTGGTCATGAATCCGGAAATCCTAATTTTGGATGATTCCTTATCTGCAGTAGATGCTAAAACGGAGCACCAGATCATTGAAAATATGAAGCAGGAACGCAAGGGGAAAACAACCATCATCACAGCCCATCGCTTATCCGCTATCGTTCATGCGGATTTGATTCTGGTAATGGAGGGTGGACAGATCAAGGAGCGCGGAAATCACGAGGAATTAATGGCTCAAAAAGGTTGGTACTATGAAACCTACCAAGCCCAACAATTATCAGAAGAAATGGAAGGAAAGCTGAATGAAAACATCTGAAGCTCATGTTATGAAGCGGCTCTTGACTTATATGTGGCGTTATAAATGGTTAACAGGCTTAGCCTTAGCGTTTACCTTCCTGACTAGTCTTTTATTGACGGCGATCCCTCTTTCAGCTCGCTGGTATATTGACCACCTAGTGGATCCAACAGAAGCAGGCTCTCCAGTACTGACAGCTTTTCAGTTTTTGATTCTCTACTATGGGTTATTCATTGGGCGAGTGCTGGCAACTTACCTGAGCCAGTTAACCTTTGCGCGTGTATCCAATTCTATCGTAAGAGACATCCGTCTAGATATTTTCCAAAATCTTCAAAGGCTGGGCATGTCCTTTTATGACCAGACAGCAGCAGGTTCGATTGTTTCGCGTGTGACCAATGATACCCAGGCAGTCGCAGATATGTTTTCTACGGTCTTTTCAAGCCTAGTTTCATCCTTTTTACTCTTTCTAGTCACCCTGGTAACTATGTTTAGCTTGGACTGGCATTTGACCATTTGGATTCTGCCTTTTCTTCCCATCATTTGGTTTTCCATCCGTCTCTATCGCAAGTTATCCAATCGCTTGGTCAAGATGACCCGACAGAAATTATCAGATATCAATGTAAAATTATCGGAATCCATTGAAGGAATGCGGATCGTGCAGGCCTTTCGTCAAGAAAAGCGCTTGACGGATGAATTCGAACAGATTAATGGGGAGCATTTGGATTATGCCAACCGATCTGTGGATGTCAATTCCCTCTTTTTGAGGCCAGCTATGACCCTGTTACAGGTTCTGGCTTATGCGGTTATTCTGACCTTTTTCGGCTTAAATTGGCAGTCCTCAGGCTTTACAGCTGGTCTTATCTATGCCTTTATCCAGTATGTTAGCCAGCTTTTCCAGCCCTTGATTGATGTCACCCAAAATTTTGCAACCTTGCAGACCTCAACCATTTCTGCAGGGCGTGTTTTTGAAATGATGGATCGAGACGACTATGAGCCCAAGCAAGCTGGTAGCCTAAAAGAAATCGAGCGGGGGGATATTCGTTTTGAGCATGTATCTTTTTCTTATGATGGCAAACGGGATGTCCTAAAAGAGATCTCCTTTGAGGTCAAAAACGGACAAACCATTGCCTTTGTTGGCCATACTGGTTCTGGTAAATCCTCTATTATCAATCTCTTCATGCGCTTTTATGAATTTGATCGTGGCCAGATCTTAATTGATGGACAGGATATCAAGGACTATAGCCAGGAAGCCTTGCGCAAGTCCATTGGTCTAGTGTTGCAGGAACCCTTCCTCTATCATGGAACCATTGCTTCTAATATCCGGATGTACCATGAAGAACTGACAGATGAGGAAATCCGACAAGCAGCTACATTTGTGGATGTAGCAGACTTTATTGAGAGTCTACCTGGTGGCTATGATCATCCGGTAACAGAGCGGGGTTCTACCTTATCAACTGGTCAGCGTCAGCTTCTGGCTTTTGCCCGGACCATTGCTGCCCAGCCTAAGATCCTCATTTTGGATGAGGCCACTGCCAATATCGACCAAGAGACGGAAGAGATGATCCAAAATTCTCTGAAGAAGATGCGCCAAGGGCGGACAACCATTGCCATTGCCCATCGCCTTTCTACCATCCAAGATGCCGATTGTATCTATGTTCTCGATAAAGGAAAAATCATCGAATCGGGCAATCACGATCAACTCATTGCTCTAGGAGGAACGTATAAGAAAATGTATGATCTCCAGGCCGGTATGATGAAATAAGGACAAACAAGGTCTAAATACAAATTTAACCTTGTTTTTCTTGCTTGAAAGCTGTAAAATAAAGAAAAGAACAGAAAAAGGGAGCATACACCATGTCAAACGATCTGATTCTGATGGGAGTTGTTATTGTCTTATTTGGACTCTATTTCACTCTTCAAGTCGAGCTTAATAAAGTCAGAAATCAATTCACCCACTATCTTCTAAAACCAGGTAGTATTTCCAAGGAACAAAGAGAGAAGTACCTCAAAGAACCAGAGATGGAAGCGATTCGCCTGATTCGCCTCGATTATCGAATCGGCCTTCAAAATGCCAAACTTGTTTATGAGCAATTGAAGAAATAAGAAAGACCCTCGTATAGTTTATACGAGGGTTTCTCTTTCAAAAAAAGATGTAAGTTTTGGTAAAACGTTGGCAGCATCTGCTGATTGGATCTTGGCGAGTTGATAAGGGCAAGAAGTGATGTAGGCTGCTTCAAAGAAATCAAGCGGGAGTCCACTGTGTTTTAAGGCAGCAAGGGATTGAACTTGGCTGAGTTCTAAAAGGATCCCATCGTGGGTCAGGGTCAGATGAGGAAGAAGAGGAGATTGGGTCATCAAGGTCTTTAGACTGGCTTCTTCCTCTTTTTTTCTGGCTAGGAGTCGTTTTTTATTGGTCAGATACATACCGTTATCAATGTAGAGACTCAAGGCCTTTTGCATGATGAGATTACTATCATAGTCCAGAATCGTCTTATAGGTCAAGACTGGCTTTAGAAGGGCTTGGGGAAGGATCATGGAAGTGATGCGAAGAGCAGAAAAGAGATTGGTCGAAAAAGATTTGATGTAGATGACCCGGTTCTTTTGATCCAAATAATGAAAAGATGGAGCATTGCTGCCATCAAGATCTCCCAGATAGTCGTCCTCAACAAGGTAGACATCATATTGGTCAGCTAGTTGCAAGATTGCTTCTTTCTGCTTGGTCGAATAGCTATGACCAAGCGGATAGTGAAAACGAGGGATCGTGTAGAAGAATTTGATATGGCCACTTTTGAAAATCTCTTCAAGTTCCTCGAGATCAATCACCGTTAAGTTTCGTTGAATGGTCCGGTAGGCAAGTTGCTGTGAATCTAAGAGTTGGTTCATCCGATGATAAGTCGGTTGCTCGATCAAGATCTGAGACTTTTTATTGGGAAAGTCAATCTGGCTGAGGATATTAAGCGCCTGCTGAGTACCAGCAGTCAAAACAATCTGATCCGCAGTCGTATAAATCCCTTCCTCCTTTAATAAGCCTTGAATGGATTGGCGTACTTCGAGTAAGCCTGCTTGGTCCGAAAAGTTGTTGAAGAGATAATTCTCCCGTCCAATCAAGGTTTCATTGATACAAGTCCTGAAGTCCTCGAAAGCCTGGTTGCGGTCTTTCTCTAATTTTAGTGGAAGATCCTCATGTCGATCAGGTGCCTGCTCCAAAACATAGTAGCCACTTTGAGGTTTAGCATATAGGAAATGCTGGTAAGTCAAGTCCAGCAAGGCTCGTTGTACCGTGTCCTTACTACAAGAAAATTGACGGGCTAACTGACGAACAGATGGAATTTTCTGTCCGGTTTCTAGTTCACCATCTTGAATAGCCTTTTTTAAAACATGAATAATTTCTTGGTATTTGCTTGTCTTCATCCTGACTGTCCCCATACAGTTTTTTTCTATTGTACAGAAAAAATCACAAAAAAACCACTCTGAAGAGTGGTAGCAGTATTACATAAAGTAAACGATGGCTAAATACTGAAGAGCAGAAGCTGCAAGGATGAAGAGGTGCCAAATCATGTGGAAGTATGGTTTTTTCTTAGCATAAAAGCCAGCTCCAACCGTGTAGCACAGGCCGCCCATGAGCATGAGACCCCAGAAGATCGGATTGGTTTGGCTAACGATTTGGGGAATAATAAAGATGACCAACCAGCCCATGATCAAGTAAAGAGCGAGACTGAACTTTTCATTGACTTTTTTGGCAAAAATTTTATAGAGAATACCAAAGATGGTGGTCCCCCATTGGATCAAAATAATGCTGTAGCCCATCCAGTTGTTCATCAAGGTAAGGACAACCGGTGTGTAACTACCTGCGATCGCGATGTAGATCATGGAATGGTCGATAATACGAAGCACATACTTTTGAGGTGAATCATAAGACATAGCATGGTAGACGGTCGAAGACAGAAACATCAAAAAGAGACTGATCACAAAGATAGAAGTCCCAAAAGCACTGAGAAGACTGTGTTGCTCAAAACTATAGACTGCTGAGATCGGAAGCAAGATCAACATGAGGAGGGCGCCAACAGCATGGGTTACACTATTAGCGATCTCTTCTCCAAAGGATAATTTTTTACTTAGTTTCATGGTGTAATTCATCAGTTTCTTCCTCCGTTTTTACTGGTTGAATATAAGTCAGGGTTTCAAGATAAAGTTGAACCGTCTGACAGGCAGAGCGAATGATAGGAGCGATCGGCTCTTTTTGCTCATTGAGATAAGCGACAAAGCTATTATAGAGAAGATCTGAACTCGCCTGGTCCTGCAAGAAGTTTAAGGTAGAAGCGATCTCCTGAATAGAAAAGACCGTTTTTAAGGTTGTAATAGCAATCAAGCGAGCCACCTGTCTACGCTGGTATTTCTTCTTATCTGGTTTTTCAACATAGCCATGTTTCACGTAATTGTTGATCATGGCAGCCGTCAAGCCCTTGTCTGAAGAAGAGAGAACAGGTGCACAGGTTTTATTGACATAAAGTAGGACCTGATCGAGATAGAGGTCTAGCTCAGGCAGTTGCTCCCACGTTGGATAGGAAAAAGTGGACACTAAATCTTCACCTTTCTTTAATCTAGTTTTAATAACTAGATAATAACATTAATAAAAACTCCTGTCAAGAAAATTTGAAAAATATGGTACAATAGACCTATGAAACTATTAATTCCATCCGCCAAAGAACTGAACGAACAGGCTCGTATCGTCGAGCCCCAACCCTTGTCAGAGAACACAAAAACCATCCTCCAAGCTTTGAAGCAATTCTCGCTAGAAGAATTAGCGAGCTTTTACGGGATCTCAGAGGAAAGAGCCCAAGTAGAAAAGGAAAGAATTGAGGCTCTGTTAGCTGGGAGTGCCAAGACCTATCCTGCTTTAGAACTGTTTGATGGCCTTATGTACCGTAGTATTGAGCGTCAAGACTTATCCGAAAAAGAGCAGGCTTATCTGCAGGAGCATTTGTTGATCACGACTGCCTTATACGGTGTGCTACCTGCCTATGAAGGGATTGGTCCTCATCGCTTAGATTTTATGATGAAGCTAAAACCAGCTGGAAAGTCTTTAAAGTCACTTTGGAAGGAGGACTATGATCAGGCAGTAGAAGGAGAGGAACAGATCTTATCTCTTTTGTCCTCTGAGTTTGAACTAGTTTTTTCAAAAGCTATTCGTGAGCGAATGATTCGGATCAAATTCATGGAGAATCGTGGGGGGACACTGAAGATTCACTCGACGATTTCAAAGAAAGCACGTGGGGCTATGGTGACAGCCATGATGAAGGAAGAAATCACCCAGCTAGAAGATCTGAAATCACTAGAAGTAGCAGGTTTCTCTTATCGTGAGGACTTATCGCAAGAGAAAGAATGGTTCTTTGTGAAAGAATAAATAAAAATATTCCTGAGAAGCGTCAGGAATATTTTTTTGATCTGTTAGATAAAGAGAATGCACAATGAAAACTCCAAAATAGAGGATTTTGGAGTCAGAATCGTCTTGAGCAGTAGGCTTAGGCAATGTTTTTAAATTTCTTTAACAATTCTTGCAATTCAGCTTGTTCATTACTGTTAAAGACTTGCATCAAGCGTTGAATATTTTTGATATGATCTGGAAGTGCTTCTTCAATTTTTTGACGTCCCGCATCTGTGATGGACACAAGATAGGCACGACGGTCCTCAGGATCTGTTTCGCGCGTAATCCAACCATCTCGGACCATATTTCGGATAACCACAGTCATATTTCCAGAGGTCGCAAGAATGCTGTCAATCAAATCTTGAATACGAAGATCGCCCTTGCTATACAAGGTTTCAAGTACAGAGAATTGGGTCGGTGTCAACTGATGCTTTTTAAAGATATGCGCCTCAGATGCACGAATCAATCGTTCTGCTTTGTGGAAGACGATCAGGGTTTTTAAATCTACATTTGCTTCTTTAAATAATCTCTTTAAATTTTCCATACCTATATTTTATCAATAAATAGTATTTCTGTCATTTAATTTTATTATCAAATTAATTACAAAATAATGACAAAATTATTAATAAATCGACATAGAATGTGCAAAGTGTTGATTTAGCTTTATTTATCAAATTATTTTATACCATAATATTATACAACGAGTGTAATAATCGTAACAATTCTTTCTTGAAAATCTATAGAATTATAAGTGGCTTTGTTGTATAATGAGGGAGTGAAACAGAAAAAAAATCATTTTATGTTATGGCAACATGTAATAGGAATCTGTATCTTAGCGATGACGGTACTCTTTTCTAGCCTTTTTCTTGTAGAGAAGACTTCTGATCGATTGCAAGATCAAATGGAAAAGGATAGAAGAACGGCCTTTTCTCACTCTTCGATGGTGACGGTTGACACAGAAACCGTCTTTCATGGACAAAAAGCTTATGCTTCCTTTATTGGAAAAGATCAAGCTGGAAAAAAACTGGCCGTCTTAGTTGATCAGGCAGATAATACAGTTTATGCTTATTCTTTAGAAGATGGGATTAGCCAAAAAAAAGCAACTGCGATTGTAAAAGAGGAGAGTCAGCACGCGATTGATCGGGTAACTTTTGGTCGCTTTAAAGGCAAACCGATCTGGGAAGTCAAGGCTGGGAGCTCTTATTATGTGGTAGATTTCAAGACTGGGAAAGTCATTGGTGTTTTTTAAGATTTGAGGAGGAAATATGAGATTATCAAATCGTGTATTGGAAATGGAAGAAAGTGTGACCTTGGCTGCAAATGCGCGTGCCAAAGCTTTGGCAGCAGAAGGTCGTGATATCTTAAGTTTGACCCTGGGTCAACCTGACTTTGCGACTCCAAAAAATATTCAAGAAGCAGCAGTCGCTTCCATCGAGGATGGTCGCGCTAGCTTTTATACGGTAGCATCTGGACTTCCAGAATTGAAGGATGCCATTAGTGACTATATGAAAGAGTTTTATGGCTATACAGTGAACCGAAATGAGGTTGTGGTCGGCACTGGTGCTAAGTTTATCCTCTATGCCTTCTTTACTTCTGTTATCAATCCAGGTGATGAAGTCATCATTCCAACACCTTGCTGGGTTTCTTATGTAGACCAGGTCAAGATGGTAGAAGGAACACCTGTTACTTTCCAAACAACAGAAGAAAATCACTTCAAAGCAACGGTAGAGCAACTGGAAGCAGCACGGACAGACAAGACCAAGGTGGTCTTGCTGAATTCGCCATCCAATCCAACAGGAATGATCTACAGTAAAGAAGAGCTCGAAGCAATTGGAAATTGGGCTGTCGAGCATGATATCTTGATTTTGGCAGACGATATCTATGGGCGCTTGGTCTACAATGGCAATACCTTTACGCCTATTTCTAGCTTATCAGAAGCGATTCGCAAGCAAACTATCGTGATTAATGGAGTTTCTAAAACCTATGCTATGACTGGTTGGCGGGTTGGTTTTGCAGTGGGTGATCCAGAGATTATCGGAGCTATGGCCAAGGTGATTAGCCAAACAACATCCAACTTAACAACCGTTTCCCAATATGCCGCAATCGAAGCCCTAACAGGAGATCAATCTTCTATTGAGATCATGCGTCAAGCTTTTGAAGAGCGTTTGAATACTATTTATCCTTTATTGAATGAAGTACCTGGTTTTGAAGCCATCAAACCTCAAGGAGCCTTCTATCTCTTCCCAAATGTCAAGAAAGCCATGGAGATGAAGGGCTATACGGATGTGACGGAATTTACCACAGCCATTTTAGAAGAAGCAGAGGTTGCTTTAGTAACGGGAGCTGGCTTTGGTGCCCCTGAAAATGTTCGCTTGTCTTATGCGACAGATTTGGACACCCTTAAAGAAGCTGTTCGCCGACTCAAGGCCTTTATGGAAAAATAAAATCGCAAGATCCTTAGTAATGAGCTGAGGATCTTTTTCTTTAAAAAATATCTGGTTTTCACAGGTAGAATCTAGCACTGAAAGCCTTTTTATGATACAATTAAGAAGATAATGTCTTCGGACAAGTTTAACGAGAAAAGGAAGATGAATGATGACAAAACGGATTACTATCATCGAAGTAAAAGACTATGTTGGTCAAGAAGTGACCATCGGTGCTTGGGTGGCCAACAAATCAGGTAAAGGAAAAATTGCTTTCTTGCAATTGCGTGACGGGACTGCCTTTTTCCAAGGTGTGGCTTTTAAACCAAACTTTATCGAAAAATTCGGCGAAGAAGTGGGACTTGAAAAATTTGACACCATTAAACGCTTGAGCCAAGAAACATCAGTGTTTGTGACTGGTATTGTCAAAGAAGACGAGCGTTCTAAATTTGGTTACGAATTGGATATTACGGACATCGAAGTCATCGGTGAATCTCAAGATTACCCAATCACTCCAAAAGAACACGGGACAGACTTCTTGATGGACAACCGCCACTTGTGGTTGCGTTCACGTAAACAAGTCGCTGTCATGCAAATCCGTAATGCTATTATCTATGCAACTTATGAGTTCTTCGATAAGAACGGTTTCATGAAGTTTGATAGCCCAATTCTTTCAGGAAATGCGGCGGAAGATTCAACTGAACTGTTTGAAACAGACTACTTTGGAACACCAGCCTACTTGAGCCAATCAGGTCAGCTTTATCTTGAAGCTGGTGCAATGGCCCTTGGTCGCGTCTTTGACTTTGGTCCAGTATTCCGTGCTGAAAAATCAAAAACTCGTCGTCACTTGACTGAGTTCTGGATGATGGACGCTGAGTACTCTTACTTGACACACGATGAGTCACTTGACTTGCAAGAAGCTTATGTCAAAGCTCTTCTTCAAGGTGTTCTGGACCGTGCTCCTCAAGCCTTGGAAACATTGGAGCGTGATACGGAGCTCTTGAAACGCTACATTGCAGAGCCATTCAAACGGATTACTTATGATGAAGCGATTGATCTCTTGCAAGAGCATGAAAACGATGAAGATGCGGATTATGAGCATTTGGAACATGGAGATGACTTCGGTTCACCACATGAAACATGGATTTCAAACCACTTTGGTGTGCCAACCTTCGTGATCAACTATCCAGCTGACATCAAGGCCTTCTATATGAAGCCAGTTCCTGGTAACCCAGACCGCGTGCTTTGTGCAGATTTGCTCGCACCAGAAGGCTACGGAGAAATCATCGGTGGTTCGATGCGTGAGGAAGACTACGACGCCCTTGTTGCGAAGATGGAATCTCTTGGCATGGATCGTACAGAGTATGAATTCTACCTTGACCTTCGTAAATACGGTACAGTTCCGCACGGTGGATTTGGTATTGGGATTGAACGGATGGTTACTTTCGCGGCTGGTACAAAACACATTCGTGAAGCTATTCCATTCCCACGTATGTTGCATCGTATCAAACCTTAATAGACGTAAAAACGCCATTAGGCGTTTTTAACTTTTATATCTGCTCCTAAAAACTATGAAAGGAAACTCAATGCTGAAAATAGACATCATCGATGGGAAAGAATACGAGGATGGTCAGGGGGCTTTGATCGCAGATCTAGACCATAGCATTCAACAGATGCTCAAGACTTCCTATCCTGAAAGTCAAATGGATGATTTTATCACCTATAAAAATTTGAGCCAATATTGTATGGATTATCTTGGACAGATTATTGAGCGTGCAAATGATAAAAATGAAGCGATTAAACAGCAGGTAACAGCTGTCATGCCCGAAAGTGAACGTCCCTTTAACGTTGAAGACCGTTTGACAGCCAGCTATACTTTTGGCCAGCGTGTGGCGGATTCGGTTGCACGCTTTGGTGGTTCATGGACCTTTATTATTAGCTTCATCATGATGATGGCTATCTGGATGCTGATCAATGTCCTGCATCCTTTTGGCTTGAATTTTGATCCTTATCCCTTCATCTTGCTCAATCTTGCGCTTTCCACTATTGCGGCGATTCAAGCTCCTTTGATCATGATGAGCCAAAACAGGGCAGCAGATTATGATCGCCTGCAAGCGCGAAATGACTTTAACGTCAATATGGAGTCGGAACGAGAAATTCGCTTACTGCATACGAAGATTGATCATATGGTTCAGCAAGACCAGACGGATTTACTGGAAATTCAAAAGTTGCAAACCGAATTGTTGGTGTCCTTGTCTAATCAATTGGCCCAGCTGCGTCAAGAAATGAATCAAGAAAAAATGAAGGAGGTGGAGAAGATGTAGGCAAATCTAAGTAAGTCTTTTAGAAACACTTATATAATCTATTGAAAGAGGAAAAACAATGTTTAAAAGAACTTACAAACGCAATATTTCACTCCTAGCAGGTTTGGAATTTACATCTTATTTTGGAATCACTAGTTTTTGGATTTTATTTTTTATTCAGAATGGTCTTTCTTTACTTCAAATTGGTCTATTAGAGAGTATCTTTCATGGGACGAGCCTTTTATGTGAGATTCCATCTGGTATGTTGGCCGATCGATTTAGCTACAAGACTAATCTCTATTTGGCTCGCTTGTCCAGTATTGGATCCTCGATCTTGATTTTATTTGGTCAGGGGAATTTTTGGATCTATGCCATTGCTATGATGGTCAATGCTTGGTCTTATAATTTTGACTCGGGGACCAGTACAGCTTTCTTATTTGATTCAGCTGTGGAAGCAGGTCAAAAAGACCGTTATCTTCAGATTTCTAGCTTCTTGTCTGGTGTGGCCGAAGTCACCCGAACTTTAGGTACAGTTGTGGCAGGCTTCTTTATTCACGGAGCATTGGCTTGGACCTATTATATTGCTATTGGGCTTTCCTTGCTTTCCATTCTTTTGATCTTTCTGATGAAAGAGCCAGAGAGCAAGAGTGATGAAAGAAATCATTTGACCTTAAAGCGGATATTGGAGGTAGTGAAACAAGAATGGCAGGAAAAACCAGTCTTGTTTTATTGGATGCTCACCTATCAGTTGGTAGGGACCATCATGTGTATGTTTTATTTTTACTACCAACAGAAAATTAGTGACTTAGCTAGTTGGCAAGTTTCGCTCATCATGTTAATTGGTAGTGGATTCAATCTCCTAGCGGTTTATTTGGCCAGTCAAATCGGGAAAAAATGGAATAGTAATCGAGTCTTTCCGATTCTGGTTGCACTGACAGGGTTGGTCTTGCTTTTGGTAGGTTTGAAGACTCCATTCGCCTATCTGAGTGTCTATCTCTTGACCAATGCCCTTTATGCCGTTTATCAACCCATTTACTACAATGATTTACAAGCTTATCTGCCTTCCAGTGTACGAGCAACCATGCTGAGTATCAATTCGATGATGTTTAGTCTATCTATGATTGTCATCTTCCCTTTGACTGGGTGGTTCATTGATAGTTGTGGATTTGTAGCAGTCTTTATCGTATTAGGCCTTGTAACGCTATTTTCTTTCCCACTCTTAGTGATTGGATTAGGGAAAATGGGCAAGATATTAAACAAGGGGACAAAGACGGAATAAAATTGCTGACCACATCTGGTCCGTATTCAACTCTCTCGGCTCTGCAGGGAGAGTTTTTTCATCTTAAGAATTTGTGGTAAAATATGTATATCTATAAAAAAAGAATCGAGTCGTATGAAATCATTATTGAAGTATTTTAAGGGCTATTTATGGGAAACTTTTCTAGGGCCCGTGTTTAAACTCTTAGAAGCTATTTTTGAATTGTGTGTCCCCTTAATCATCGCCCACTTAGTCGACCAGGTCATTCCGAAAAAGGAAACGAGCGCAGTGGTGATGACGGTTGGTGTTTTGTTTTTATTTGCGAGCTTTGGTGTTGTCGTAGCTATTACGGCTCAGTATTTTTCTTCTAAAGCAGCTGTCGGATTTACCCGCGAGATGACCAAGGATTTGTATGAGAAGATCTTATCGCTTCCAAAGGACAAGCGCGATAGGATCGGTACTTCTAGTTTGGTAACCCGTCTCACTTCTGATACCTATCAAATCCAGGTTGGGATCAACCAATTCTTGCGTCTCTTTTTGAGGGCACCGATCATTGTCTTTGGATCTATCATCATGGCCTTCACCATCAGTCCTAAACTTACTCTTTGGTTCTTGGGGATGGTGGCGATTTTAACCTTGATTATTGTCATCATGTCTCGGATTGTCAATCCGCTCTTTGCTAAGATTCGGAAAATCACAGACCGGATGGTTACGGTGACGCGTCAGCAATTTCAAGGGATGCGGGTGATTCGGGCCTTTGGACAAGATGCTGGTGAATTAGAAGATTTTAGAGAGGTCAATCAGGACTACAAGATTTGGCAAATTCGTGCTGGTATCTGGTCTAGTTTGGTGAGTCCCTTGACCTTCCTTGTGGTCAATACGACCTTGGTTTGTGTCATTTGGCAGGGACAATTGAATATCTCTGCTGGCCTTTTAACCCAAGGGATGTTGGTCGCTTTGGTCAATTATTTATTACAAATTTTAACAGAATTGATCAAACTCGCTATGCTGGTTACGTCTTTAAATGTCAGCTATATTTCAGCCAAGCGTGTCCAAGAGATTTTTGATTTGAAGGAAGAAGACCTCTTAGAAGCTTTGCCAGATGAAACTGCAAGAGAGCAAGAAGCGATCAGCGCAGAGAAAGTCTCTTTCACTTATCCAACGGCTTCAAGCCCAGCTCTAGAAAATATTTCCTTTGATCTGGATCATGGACAGATGTTGGGAATTATCGGTGGTACAGGATCTGGGAAATCCACCCTGGTTCAGTTATTGAGTCATTTGTATGCCGTTAGTCAGGGGAAATTAGCCCTCTATCATCAAGGTCACTCTCCTAGAACTCTCAAGGAGTGGCGGGAGTGGGTGGCTGTTGTCCCACAGAAGGCAGAGCTCTTTAGAGGGACTATCCGCTCGAATCTCTTACTAGGGATGGAAGAAGGTCTATCGGATGATGATTTGTGGTGGGCGCTAGAAACAGCTCAGGCGGCTGATTTTGTCCGTGAAAAAGAAGGACAACTCGATGAGCCAGTGGAAGCCTTTGGGCGAAATTTCTCAGGAGGCCAACGTCAGCGGTTGACCATTGCGCGTGCCCTTTTGAAGAAGGCTCCTTTCTTAATTTTGGATGATTCGACCTCTGCCTTGGATTATTTGACGGAAGCACGTCTCTTAAAATCGATAAAAGAAGAATTGAGTGATACAAGTTTGATCCTAGTATCTCAACGAACCAATAGTCTCAAGTCTGCTGATCAGATTTTGGTCTTGAACAAGGGACATCAAGTAGGACTGGGAAATCATGATTTCCTCTTGTCTACCAATGAGATTTATCAAGAAATTCATTATTCACAACACGGGAGGGAGGAAGCATGAGTCAAAAACGTTCTAGTTATGTAAAACGTCTGTTTAGAGATTTTGCTCACCATCCCGTGCTCCTGATTCTAGCTAGTCTCGGAACCATCGCTCAAGTGGCCTTAACGGTTTGGTTACCGATCCTGATCGGACATGCAGTTGATTTAGTCATCAATCCTCAAGGGATGACAGTCTTATGGCCTGTTTTGATCCAAATGGTTCTAGTCATTGTGGCCAATACCCTGATCCAATGGATCAATCCTCTTGTCTACAATCAATTGGTCTATCGGTTTAGCCAAAGCCTGAGAGCAGAAGTGATGGAAAAAGTACACCGATTGCCCTTGTCTTATCTAGATAAACAAGGGAGCGGGGACTTCGTCAGTCGCCTCACGACCGATGTAGAGCAACTCAATAGTGGTCTTCTCATGGTCTTTAACCAGTTCTTTGTTGGCCTCTTAACCATTCTTGTCACCATCGTGACCATGGCAGAATTGGATTTCTTTATGATGGTAGCAGTTCTGGTCTTGACTCCATTGTCTCTCTTGATTGCTCGTTTCATTGCCAAGCGCTCCTATACGCTTTTCCAAGCGCAAACCAAGGCGCGTGGTCTTCAAACTCAGTTGATCGAAGAGTCCTTGACCCAGGAAAGTTTGATCCAGTCCTTTAATGCTCAGGATCAATTCCGTAAGGCTTTTAAAGGGACGAATGAAAGCTATGCCAACTATTCCCAATCCGCTGTCTTTTATTCCTCAACTGTCAACCCTGCCACTCGCTTTGTGAATGCCTTGATTTATGCAGTAGTGGCTGGATTTGGTGCTGTACGCATTATTTCGGGATCTCACTTTACTGTTGGTCAATTGGTGACCTTCCTCAATTATGTCAACCAATACACCAAGCCCTTTAATGATATCTCCTCTGTCTTGTCAGAACTCCAAAGTGCCCTTGCCTGCGCAGAGCGCTTGTACAGCGTCTTGGATCAAGCTGAGATCGAAGAAACAGGTCATCAGATTCTGGAAAGTCAGGATGTCAAAGGTGCGATTGGTTTTGAGCATGTCTCATTTGGCTATGATTTGGGGCGGACCTTGATCAAAGATTTAACCATTCATGTTCCAGCTGCCAGTAAAGTGGCCATTGTAGGGCCTACAGGAGCAGGAAAATCGACCTTGATTAATTTGCTCATGCGTTTCTACCCTGTTAATTCTGGAGAGATCACGATTGATGGGGTACCAATTACGGACTACACCCGTGCTTCTTACCGCCAACAATTTGGTATGGTTCTGCAAGAAACCTGGCTCAAGGTCGGGACCATTCATGAAAATATCGCCTTTTCTCGTCCAGATGCAACTAGAGAAGAAGTCATAGAAGCAGCCAAAGCAGCCAATGCAGATTTCTTCATTCGGCAGTTGCCAAAAGGGTACGATACGTATCTTTCAGATGCTGGAGAGTCTTTGTCCCAAGGTCAACGCCAACTCTTAACGATTGCGCGGGTTTTCCTTTCAGTTCCTAAGATTTTGATCTTGGATGAGGCGACATCCTCCATCGATACTCGGACTGAGGTCTTGATTCAAGACGCCTTTAATCAGCTCATGAAGGGACGGACCAGCTTTATCATTGCTCACCGCTTGTCGACCATTCAAAATGCTGATATGATCCTTGTTATGGTGGATGGCGATATTGTTGAGCATGGCACTCATGAAGAGCTAATGCAAGCGCAAGGTGTTTACTACAAGATGCAGACAGCTCAGCAACAGATTAGTTAAAATGTAAACAAACCATTTTTAATGTAAAATAAGTATAGTGATTCTGCAAAGAAATAAATATCTACCCAATTTGTATAACGAATTAAGAGAACATTAAAACTTTCCGCTGTGAGAAAAGTGCCTGAAACAATTTAGTTTCAGGCACTCGGAATTATTGAAACTTTAGGTTCAATAATTAGTCTTGGAACTTCGCAGAAGTTCGCTGACGTCCGTACTCACCTTAGGAAAGTTTTTAATATGTCTATATCTTCAATCTAAGCATTTTCAAGTCTGAAAATGCTTTTTTCGTCTAAAAAAGCATCTAGCAAAATTGCTAGATGCTTCAGGAACCACTCGTTTTTATCTTTTTAAACGTTTAAAACCTTATCCAAGAATTCTTTCAAGCGTGGGTGTTGTGGGTTGTCGAAGATTTGGTCTGGTTTGCCGTCTTCGAGGAATTCACCGTCTGCTGTGAAGATGACGCGGTTGGCTACTTGGCGGGCAAATCCCATCTCGTGGGTAACGATGATCATGGTCATGCCTTGCTCTGCCAACTCTTTCATAACGTTCAATACATCTCCAACCATCTCAGGGTCAAGGGCAGAAGTAGGTTCGTCAAAGAGCATAATATCTGGATTCATGGCGAGTCCACGGGCAATGGCCACACGTTGTTTTTGACCACCGGAAAGGCTGTTCGGATTGGCATCGGCTTTATCTGCGAGTCCAACTTTTTCCAACAATTCCATTCCGACTTTTTGAGCTTCTTCACGGGTCATCAGTTTGTGCTCTACTGGCGCAAACATAATGTTTTCAAGGACGCTCATGTGAGGGAAGAGGTTGAAGTGTTGGAAAACCATCCCGATATTTTCACGGACCAAATCAACATTGGTTTTCGGATCGGTTAGATCATATCCATTTACGGTAATTTGACCTTTTGTCACTTCTTCGAGGAGATTGAGACTACGAAGGAAGGTCGATTTACCAGAACCGGACGGTCCAATAATGCAGACCACATCCCCTTCGTAGAATTTTGTTGAGATTCCTTTTAAGACCTCATTTTCACCATAGTATTTGTGGAGGTCATGGACATCAATTTTTAATTTAGCCATTAGTTAACCTTCTTTTCTAATTTTTTTGCAAATCGTGTTAGCAAGGTGATAATCACGAGGTAGAAGACGGCAAGGATCGCATACATCTTGAAACTTTGGTAGTTTCGAGCAATGATGATCTTACCAGTTTGGAAGAGTTCTACCAATCCGATCGCAGAAACGATAGTCGTATCTTTCAGGGCAATGACGAATTGGTTAACAAAGTTTGGAAGCATGAGTTTGGTTGCTTGTGGCAAGATGATCTTACGCATGGTCTTGCCATAGGAGATTCCCAGGCTTCGGCTGGCTTCCATCTGTCCAATCGGTACAGCTTGGATCCCCCCACGAACAATTTCTGCAATATAGGCAGCAGCATTGAGGGAGAGGGCGATGGTACCTGCAACAAAGTCGTTGATTGGGGATTGATGACCTGTGACAGATTCAATCAAGTTTGGAATTCCCCAGAAGATGAAGGCAGCAAGGATCATCAATGGGATCCCACGAATAACATCGACAAAGATTTCAGCAGTCCAGCGGAGCCATTTATAAGGGCTAACACTAAACATCCCAAAGATAACACCGATCACCATAGCAATCGCGAAAGAGAGAAGCGCAAGGGCAAGAGTAACACCCAAACCACTTAACAATTGTTTGTAGTTGTTTTGAAGCAAGCCCCAGATCGTTGTTTCATCTGCTGTTGTACTTGAAGTACTTGATTTGCTATCTGATTTAAGGTATTTATCAAGAATCTTTTGGTATTGGCCATTTTTCTTCAAGTTTGCAAGACCGTTATTGAACATTTCGATCAATTCAGGATTTTCACCCTTCTTAACGGCAAATGCTAGTTGACCACTTGGAGTTCCTTCGATAGGTGTTTTGAATTTGCGTCCTTGTTTAATAGCGTATTTGATAACAGGTTCGTCATCCATGATCGCTGCAACAGAACCAGAATTCAAACTGTCATACATAGAAGCTCCGTCAGAGAAGGTTTTGATCTTGTAACCATATTTCTTTTGGTTCTCTTCAAGGAAGTTTTGTGAGGAAGTACCGTTTTTAACACCGACTGTCTTCCCTTTTAGGTCATCATATGAATCAATCTTACTGCTTTCTTGAACAGCTAGAATGGAATTGGCCGTGTAGTATGGTTCAGAAAAATCAAATGTTTCTTTCCGAGCATCTGTCACAGTCATCCCTGCGATCATTCCTTGCGCATGGCCGGATTGAACATCACTTACCGCAGCATCAAATCCAGGATTGTCAATCTCGATGGTAAATCCTTGGTCTTTAGCAATCGCCTTGATCAAGTCCATATCGATTCCTGTGTATTTGTTTTTTCCATTTTGGAAGACAAATGGTGCAAAGGAAGAATCACTTGAAATGCTATATTTTGATTTTTTAGGAGTTGCTTTTTGACCAGCAGGAGTAGTGGTTTCTGGAACGGCACTGTTACTTGATGATTGGCTTTCACCTGTCCATTTCTTGATAATCTCATCAAGTGTTCCATCAGCTTTCATTTGAGCGAGAGCCTTGTTAAATTCAGTGATCAACTTTTCATGATTTCCACCTTTTTTAACACCAAAGGCAAAGCCACCGACTGCTTCCCCGTCCATATTGATAGCTAGGTCCTGACCCTTTTGGATGGCGTATTGAATAACAGGTTGATCATCCATGACTGCATCCACTGCACCAGCTGATAAACTGTTGTACATGAGATCACCTGTATCAAAGGTCTTGATCTTGTAGCCGTATTTGTCCTTGTTTTTATCGAGGAAGCGTTGGGCTGCAGTTCCGTTTTTGACACCGACTGTCTTCCCTTTTAATTGGCTGTACTTAGTGATTTTGTCAGCTTTTTTAGTCGCAATGACAACTTTTGTATCGTAGTAAGTATCAGACATGGTGAAGACTTTTTCACGTTCTGTTGTTTTGGTCATCCCTGCCATGATGGCATCCGCTTGACCAGCTTGAACTGCATTGACCGCTGCATCAAATCCAGGGAAGGATTTGTCCAAATCCCATCCATTGATTTCAGCGACCTTGTCCAAGATCTCTACGTCAATTCCTTTATAGGTTTGATCTGAATCCTTAAATTCAAATGGTGCATACGCTGTATCGAAAACGACCTTGATCGTTTCAGCATGAGCATGACCAGCGAATGCAACGAATGGAAATAAGAAAAGCAAACATGCTAGTAATTTTTTCTTCATTTCTGTCTCCTTATAATTCTTTTCTCTTTGGGGATTTGACCCATGAGCACATTGACCAAAGGATGGCCTTAAAAAAACAAATCATCCATACCAAATCGAGTATGAATGGCCTTATGTTTTTCTACAAAAGCTATTATATCAGAAAATAGTTTGCTTTGCAAGAAAAATCCAGTTTTGATGTTAGGTTATCTAACATGAGTTGATCTTGCAGCCCTGGATTTTGTTTGCTACAATGGACCTATTAGATAAAGGAGGTTGCAATGAAGAAAGGGTTGATCATGCAAGGGATCAAAACGAACACTTCTGTGCCAGTTTTCATTTCTACACTATTCTATGTATTATTAGCCTCCCTCTTCATAGAAGGAGGACTTTGGATTGGGAGTGAACTTGTGGGACCATTTTCCTTAGTGATCGGTTTTCTAGTGGACTCCTTTTCACCAGGAAATGGGATAGCAAGTATTCAAGAATTTTTCTACCATTATTTTCTCTATTATGAGCTCTTCAGTTTTGTAATTATTCTGTTCTTCTTTATGTTTTGGGTGAAGGTCATAGAGAAGAATGCCTTATCAAGCTTAGGCTTTGTAAAAAGGAAATGGCTTAAGTATCTAGGTTGGGGGATCATGTTTTCCCTTGTTCAAATGGGAGTGATCGCGCTTGTCTACCAAGTAAGTGGAATTGGGTCTTTTGAGCTTAATGAATTAAGTTTAGAACCCCTCCTCTTTATCCTAGGCTTATTCCCATTTTGGCTTCTCCAAGGGGGGACGGAAGAAGTGGCCACACGAGGTTGGCTCCTGACTCGGATTGCTGCAAGAACTAATCTGCCTTTAGCGATCGTGATTTCTAGTAGTCTCTTTGGCATTCTGCATATGGGTAATGCAGGAGTGACCTTCTTATCCGTTCTGAATATCATCCTTGATGGGGTGCTAGCTGGTCTGCTTTTTATCTATACCGATAGTATCTGGCTAGTGGTCGCCCAACACGGCACTTGGAACTATGTACAAGGAAATCTCCTTGGTTTTCAAGTCAGTGGCACAGGTGCAGATGCGTCTATCTTTAGCTTTACCATGGGAGATGGACCTGACTGGTTGACCGGAGGGGCATTTGGAGCAGAAGGATCAATCATCACGACACTGGTTCTTCTTTTATCCCTAGTGATTGTCTATCGCTTAGGGGAAAGGAAAGAAAGAGTTGATAATGAACTAGTGTGTCATGACTGATAGGAAATGATGATGAAAATGAAGACCGGTACTTGAGCTGGTCTTTTTCTATGTGAGGATTCTCTCCTCAAAAGTCAGAGAAATATCATCTATTATGGTAAAATAAGGAAAGTATAACCAAAGGAAGAAAGTATGATTAATCGAGTAACTGATAACAAATTTAAACTAGTATCCAAATACCAACCGTCTGGGGATCAACCGCAGGCCATTGAACAGTTGGTGGATAACATCGAGGGTGGTGAGAAGGCGCAAATCCTGATGGGGGCGACTGGTACGGGGAAGACCTATACTATGAGTCAGGTCATTGCCCAAGTCAATAAACCGACCCTGGTCATCGCCCATAATAAAACCCTAGCAGGTCAGCTCTATGGGGAGTTCAAGGAATTCTTTCCAGAGAATGCGGTTGAGTACTTCGTATCTTACTACGATTACTACCAGCCAGAAGCCTATGTGCCATCGAGCGATACCTATATCGAAAAAGATAGCTCGGTCAATGATGAGATTGATAAGCTTCGTCACTCCGCGACATCAGCCCTCTTAGAGCGCAACGATGTCATCGTTGTAGCTTCTGTCTCTTGTATTTATGGTCTGGGTTCGCCTAAGGAATATGCCGATAGCGTAGTCAGCTTGCGTCCAGGTCTGGAGATTTCTCGTGATAAGCTGCTCAATGACCTGGTGGACATCCAGTTTGAGCGCAATGACATTGACTTTCAACGGGGGAAATTCCGTGTTCGTGGGGACGTGGTGGAGATCTTCCCAGCTTCGCGTGATGAACATGCCTTCCGGGTGGAGTTTTTCGGGGATGAGATTGAGCGGATCCGTGAGATTGAAGCTTTGACTGGCCAAGTTCTAGGAGATGTGGACCATTTAGCCATTTTCCCAGCCACTCACTTCGTGACCAATGACGACCATATGGAAGTGGCTATTGCCAAGATTCAGGCGGAACTTGAGGAGCAGTTGAAAGTCTTTGAAAAAGAAGGCAAGCTCTTAGAAGCTCAACGCTTGAAACAACGGACCGAGTATGATATTGAAATGCTACGGGAGATGGGCTACACCAATGGCGTCGAAAACTACTCTCGTCATATGGATGGCCGGAGTGAAGGAGAGCCGCCTTACACCCTTCTTGACTTCTTCCCAGAAGATTTTCTCATTATGATTGATGAAAGTCACATGACCATGGGACAGATCAAGGGCATGTACAATGGAGACCGCTCGCGCAAGGAAATGCTGGTCAACTATGGTTTCCGTTTGCCGTCTGCCTTGGATAATCGGCCACTGCGTCGGGAGGAGTTTGAAAGCCATGTTCACCAGATTGTCTATGTGTCTGCGACACCGGGTGACTATGAGATGGAACAAACGGATACTGT
The DNA here is from genome assembly GCF_030440005.1 of Streptococcus sp. SP1. Classification (NCBI taxonomy): domain Bacteria; kingdom Bacillati; phylum Bacillota; class Bacilli; order Lactobacillales; family Streptococcaceae; genus Streptococcus; species Streptococcus sp. SP1. Next base: position 143,107 of record NZ_JAQFJJ010000002.1, on the reverse strand, counting down.
CATCGAGCAGATCATTCGTCCGACAGGTCTACTCGATCCTGAGGTGGAAGTGCGTCCGACCATGGGACAAATGGACGATCTCTTGGGTGAGATCAATGCGCGTGTAGAACGTGGAGAGCGGACCTTTGTTACCACCCTGACCAAGAAGATGGCAGAGGACTTGACCGACTATTTCAAAGAAATGGGGGTCAAGGTCAAATACATGCACTCGGACATTAAGACCTTGGAGAGGACGGAAATCATCCGTGATTTGCGTTTGGGTGTCTTTGATGTCTTGGTCGGGATCAACCTTCTTCGCGAAGGGATTGACGTTCCGGAAGTCAGTCTGGTTGCCATTCTCGATGCGGATAAGGAAGGCTTCCTCCGAAATGAACGCGGATTGATTCAGACCATCGGTCGTGCAGCCCGTAATAGTGAGGGTCACGTGATCATGTATGCAGATACTATGACCCAGTCTATGCAAAAAGCCATCGATGAAACAGCCCGTCGTCGGAAAATCCAGATGGCTTATAATGAAGAGCATGGCATTGTCCCACAAACTATCAAGAAGGAAATCCGTGACCTGATCTCTGTTACCAAGGCAGTGGCCAAAGAAGAGGACAAGGAAGTGGATATCACCAGTCTCAACCGCCAAGAGCGCAAGGAACTGGTCAAGAAACTGCAAGGCCAGATGCAAGAAGCCGTCGAAGTGCTTGATTTTGAACTGGCAGCCCAAATCCGTGATATGATGTTGGAAGTCAAGGCCTTGGATTAGATAGGATAAAGCGAATGAAGATTATCATTAAAACAATGGAAACTCCTGAAGAGATAGAAGGAAAATCTCTCGTTCATTGGCAAACGTGGAGAGAGGCTTATGACGATCTTTTACCCGAGGAATTTCAGGAGACGATGACATTAGATAAATGTCGTTTCTTTAGTCAAAAGTATCCAGAAAACACCTTGATTGCGATGGATGGAAAGAAGGTCGTTGGATTTATCAGCTATGGAAATTTTTGTGATGAAGCCATTCAAGCTGGTGAAATCATTGCCTTATATGTTTTAAAAGATTACTATGGAAAAGGCGTGAGTGAACAGTTAATGCATGCTGCATTTGCTGTTCTCGATCATTTCTCTGAAATTTATTTATGGGTATTGAAAGATAATAAGCGAGCCATTGCTTTCTATCAAAAAATGGGTTTTACTTTTGATGGCCAAGAAAAAATACTTGACCTTGGAAAACCTGTTAAGGAATTGCGGATGATGTGTTCTTCAAATAAAAATTCCTAAAGGACCTATCTATCAATCTTTGAACCATTATCAATTAATCAAGTAAAAAAATAAAAGAGATAGAATGAACCAAAGAAATGAAGGAGAAGTCGAATGAAAATTCTAGTCATCAATGGGCATCCAGATAAGGAAAGTTACTGTCAGGCTATTTTTCAAACCATTGTCGAAACTATTGACTCAAGTCGCCATGAGCTTAAAGTGATCAGTCTCAATGAAGAGGATTTTGACCCGGTCCTTCGCTACGGCTATCGAAAGCGGATGGAGGAAGATTCCTTTATCCTTCGCTCTCAAGAATGGATCCAGTGGGCGGATCACCTGATCTTTGTCTATCCCATCTGGTGGAGTAGTATGCCGAGCCTCATGAAAGGTTGGATTGATCGGGTCTTCACACCTGGGATTGCCTACTCGGCCAATGATCAGGGAAGCTTTATCTGGAATTACCTGAGAGGCAAGCAATTCAAGAAGTTGCTCAAAGGGAAAACGGCCAGTATTTATGCGACCTCCATGGCGCCTACTTGGTGGTACAAGATCTTTTCAGGCCCTCTCAACATTCCAGATAGTTATGGTATTTCTAGTTTGAAGAATGCCGTCTTGAACCACTGTGGGATTAAAACCAAGCGCGTCTGCATCTTGGGAGAAGTCGGCCGGGATGTGAATACCGCTAGCATGCGGGAACACCATCTCCAAAAGGTAGTAGCAGAAGTGAAGAAACTATCATGAAACAAGATTCTAAGAGACACAAATAATTAAAAAATAGTACAAGGTAAAGAGAAAGACAGATAACTAGACCGATTTGAAAAAAGGGTAAGAAGCTAATGGGGAAAATCCACTCAAATGAAAAATAATCAAAGAAAATCAAATACAAAAAAGAATCTATCAAGGAGAGAAAGTTTTCAGCTCTGGCTAGATTCTCATAAAATTATAGGCTTTTTCCTGATCCTTGATCTCATCTTAGGAATAGGAATAGGTATCAATCTTATTTTTAAGAGTCTTCCTATTCCGTCGCCCTATAGAGATATCAATTATAGTTTTCCATTATATATAAATCTTTTTTGTCTGGTGTATCGATTATTTGACTATTGGTTCCTAGACTTTTCTAGGACAAGGATGACAATAAAAAGATATGCAGATTTATTTATTTATCTTAATAGTATCGGTTTAGTGGTCCATCTTTTTATCGGGGTTGGTGGGAAAAATAGTAAGGGGCTCCTGCCTTCACTCTTATCCCTAGATCACCGCTATATTTGGTTCCCTATAGCAACCTATCTGGTCTTTTTTACCTTGTCTGCTTTAACGATTTTGCTTATGAAATATATCGAAACAAAGAGGAATAAATAATAGAAAGGAAATATATGTCACGTACAACGCCTACTATACTGTGCAATCTTTGCATGGTCGAAGATCTTGAAAATGGGAAAGTAGTCCTCCAATACCGCTCACCTGAAAAGACTCACTGGGCTGGCTATGCTTTTCCAGGTGGCCATATCGAAGAAGGAGAAAGCCTTGTAGAATCCGTCATTCGTGAAATCTACGAAGAGACAGGACTTACAATTACAAATCCAAAACTGGTCGCAGTCAAAGACTGGCCACAAGATGAGGGCGGCCGCTACATCGTCTTTTGCTACAAAGCGACAGAATTTACAGGCCAGCTCAGATCGTCTGAAGAAGGAGAAGTTTATTGGGTTGAGAAGGACCAATTAGAAAAGTTGGACTTGTCCTACGATATGCTTCCTCTGCTGGAAGTGATGGAAGACCCAGATTTGTCCGAGTACTATTATCGCAAACGGACAGACGACGACTGGGAAAAATTAAGATTTTAAGTAAAGGAGCTAGAAATATCTAGTTCTTTTTTCTCTTCAAAGATAAAATGTTGCCTAAAGCACTGAGAATATTTCATTCGTGCTTGAATCTGCTCAGAAAAAGTACTATAGTATAAGCATAAAATACAATTGTAATCTTTCATACTGTGAATAGAAAGAAGGCAAGATATGAAATTACAATTTAGAATCCTTATAGGAATTTGCTTCTTGATCGGTGCCTTAGTCTTTGCCTTTCAAAAGGAATGGTTATACGCTTTGCTGTTGCTTTTGGTTGGGGCTTCTTACCTTTATAAAGGAGTGCGTCGATGAAGAGTGAGTGTTTAAACATCAAGGGGCTAAATGTTTGGTATAAAAAAGACAAGCCCATTATAAAAGACACGAATTTGTTTGTGCCCAATCATTCTGTAGTCGGGTTGATTGGTCGAAATGGAGCTGGGAAGACAACCTTGCTAAATGCTTTAAGTAGTGTTTTTGATCATCGGCAGTATGCAATTGAGACTGTTATCATAGAAGACAAGGCGACCTCTTTTCATACGAATTTCTATAAGAGCCGTACCTATACAGTTTTTACTGAAAACAATAGTTTTTTAAACTGGGATTTTGTTCACTATTTTAATTTTGTCTGTCGTTTGTATCATCGAAAGAGAGATGATACGTTTTTGCAGGACCTGATCTCAGGCTTTCATTTTGAAGAGTATCTCAACACCGACATTGGTAGTTTGTCAACGGGAAATAAGAAGAAAGTCTTCTTGATCACAGCTTTTTATCTCAAACCTCCCCTCCTTATTTTGGACGAACCATTTGATGGCCTTGATTTTGATGCGACAGAATTTCTATATGGTTTGCTATTGCAGTATAAAGAAGAAGGCTCTATTCTGATGAGTTCGCATATCGCAGAGAGTATCGTTCGGGTGTGTGATACAGCTTATTCTATTGAAGATGGTCACCTAGATGCGATCGAATCGAATTTAGAAGATTGGTTTCATGACGTCAATCGTCAGAGGGGGTAGAGCATGTTACTAGCTATTTTTAGAGATGTGGTATCCAAAAATCGACTCTTCTTGTTCTTAACTTCCTTAGCCTTTGCTCTTTATTACCATCTTGTTGGGGCCAAATTTTCTACGAGCTTTCAAGTCTTGCTGATCAGTACGGCTATTGTTACTGCTCTATCAACCTTTCAATTGCTCTATTCCTACTTTTCGATGGACAGGGTTCAGGCCTACTACCAGCTTCCTTTGTCTCTCAATCGTTTTAAAGGGTCTTTTCTGACAGTAACCTTTCTTCTCAATTTACTAGAGCGCGTGCTGATATTGATCCTCTTTTTAGGAGTCAGGTTAGACCTGCTACAATCCTTTAAGCTCGTCCTCCTTTCTTTACTGGTGGTATTGAGTGTGTTTTATGTCTTTATCCAGTTCAATACCAGGCCTAGTCTTCTAGGAGGAGTACTTATTTCTGTAACGACTGTTCTTACAGTATCTTCTTTATGGGTCCAACAAGTGTCCTATATGATCTTACTGTCAACCCTCGTTGCTGTCTTTATTTTTAAAAATGAGGAGCTGGTCGCGATTTCAAAACATAATCAGTTGCTCGTCGCAAAGAGAAGAAGTGGCAATTATTTTTGGATTTCCTTATTTCAAGAGCGCTATTTTTCCATCAATTTTGTCTTTACTCTCATCTTCCTCCTTCTCATTCTGATACAGGATTATGATGCTCCTTTAAAAATCATCATCCTTTTAACAATTGCTTCTGTCAATACGCCATTAACCACTCTCATTTCCGCTGATAAAGATTTGATTGATCATGTTAAGTCCCTTCCTAAGAGTCTGTTCTTTTACCTGATGTATTACCGTGTATTGCTGACTTATTTCTTATCTGTGAATCTATTTGTTGCTCTTTCATTAAAAATGGTGGTCATGCCTGACTTGGGGATCCTATTTTTACTAGGAGTGATGATTCTAGCAGTAGTGGAAGCTGTTTTGCACTTACTTATTGAAATCTACTTCCCTTTAAGAAAATGGAATTTAAAGAGAGAATGTTGGAAACACCCAAGAAAATACATTGTTCCTAGTATCGTCTTCTTACTTAGTTGGAGTCTCCTTTTCTGCTTCTAAGGAATTGCCCCTTTGCTTGTATCTGCTTCTTAATTGTAGTATGATAGAGGAGTTGAAAAGATGCTAGAAAAGGTGGCAAGTATATGAAAGATTTTCACTTTGATGCAATTGCTGCATTTGAAAATTACGAAATCGAAAAGATGAGAGATGGCCATGTGGTGGTGACAACCAAGGTCGTGGAATCATCGCTCAATTATTATGGAAATGCGCATGGAGGCTATCTCTTTACCCTGTGTGACCAAGTCAGTGGGTTGGTCGTGGTTTCTCAAGGGGTCGATGGGGTGACCTTGCAATCCTCGATTAATTACTTGAAAGCAGGGCGTCTGGGGGATGTCCTTACGATCCATGGCGAATGTGTCCACAGTGGACGGACGACTCGAGTTGTGGATGTCGATATTACCAATCAAGACGGTGCCAATGTCTGCAAGGCAACCTTTACGATGTTTGTTACGGGAGTAAGAGATGAATCCGCACAAGTACGCATTTAAAAACTATATTTTTGATTTTTATGGAACCTTGGTCGACATCGAAACCGATGAGTCGAGTCCCATTTTATGGGATACCATGGCTCAGATCTACCAATCCTACGGGGCAAGCTACACAGGAGAAGGTCTTCGCCTACGTTATAGAGAGTTGGTGCAACAAGCCGAAGAAGACTTGGCTAAGGAAAAACAAGTTGCCTACCCAGAGATTGATCTAACGGTCATTTTTGTGCAATTGTATTTAGAAGGTCATCCAAGTGGGGATAGTGTTGCCCACCTCAAAGAGTGGGGACGTTTGATTGCACGGACTTTCCGTGTCCTTTCTCGCAAACGGTTGGAGCTTTATCTTCATACGAAAGAAGTATTAGAGGATATGAAAGCTGCAGGTTGCCGAATCTTTCTCTTATCCAATGCCCAAGCAGATTTTACCAATCCGGAGATTGATTTGGTTGGTTTGAGAGAACTTTTCCATGCCATTTACTTGTCATCTGATGCAGGTATTCGCAAACCTCAGCCAGAGTTTCTCTTGGAAGTGATGAAAGAACACCAGTTGAACCCTGAGAAAACGGTCATGGTGGGGAATGACTTTACGACAGATGTCGCTGTTGCCCAAAGTATCGGGATGGAGAGTATCTTGATCAATACCTTCCCATACTCTGAAGCTGAACTGCGCGAGAAGAATCAAGCAAGCGTGCGCGTGATTCGAGATATTCAAGAATTGCAGGAAGATTGAAAATATCATCCATGTAGGGAGGCCAAGTTGCCTCCTTTTTTCTTGAAAATGCTACAGTAGAACAGGATTTGTCAAATTTTCGCTTTCATGGTATACTATGAAAGTTAATTTGAATAAGGAGATAAAAATGAATAACTTACCAAACTGTCCAAAATGTAACTCTGAATACGTCTATGAAGATGGAGCGCTCTTGGTGTGCCCAGAGTGTGCGTATGAATGGAACCCAGCTGAGGTCGAAGAAGAAGAGGGTGTCGTAGCGATTGACGCCAACGGAAACAAATTGGCTGATGGCGATACGGTGACCTTGATCAAAGATTTGAAAGTGAAGGGTGCACCGAAAGATTTGAAACAAGGTACGCGCGTGAAAAACATCCGTATCGTGGAAGGAGACCACAACATCGATTGTAAGATTGATGGCTTTGGTGCAATGAAGCTCAAATCAGAATTTGTGAAGAAAATCTAAAGAAAAGAAGAAGGGCCTAGCCCCTTTTCTTTCAGGAGAATACTATGAAATTCAAACTATTATTTAGCTATCGTTTTCTATTGTTTATCTTAAGTGTACTCGGCGTTTACCTGCAACTGACCAAGCATGGTGGCTTTGGCATGATGCTCTATTACACCATTTTATCCAACATGTTGGTCATGTTCTTTATGGGAGACATGGTTTGGCGCATGGTTCGAGGTCGTTCGACCCAGACTCAGGGCTACCTTCGTATGAAAGGCGCAGTGACTATGGCTATTATGATTACCTTTGTCATCTACCACTTTATGTTGGCGCCTCTTGCGACACCAGAGAAGTTTTATCGTTTGGAAAACTTCCTTTGTCATTACATCGTTCCTTTGATGTTCTTCTTTGATACCCTAGTGATTGATAAAGCCAAGCAATATCGCAAGCTCGATCCCTTCCTTTGGACCTTGATTCCCCTTGCTTATATGCTCTTTGCCCTTCTCAATGGATTGGTCTTGAAGTGGCCAATTCCAGGTGCAAAAGATAGTCCCTTTGCCTATTTCTTTATTAATGTTAATAAATACGGCTGGGGCTTTGTTGGCAAATGGGTAGTGATCATCTTTATCGCCTACCTCTTGGCTGGCTATGTGCTCTATGGAATCAAAAATATCAAGCGGAAATCGGCTGTTTCTTAGTAAAAACCGAACATTATTCGGACGAAAAGTCATGTTTTTAAATTTTTTTGAAAAATGTTGAGTTTTTTCTTGCATGTCGTTTGAAACTGTGATATAGTTATCTCAATTAAATAAATCCTTTAATCCTGTCCCGTGAGGCAGGCAAGGAGACTGTGAAAAACAATGGCTAGGACATAGGGCGAGACTCCATCCTCTTAGACCATTCATTTGCTGAACCTCCTTGAAAAAGGAGGTTTTTCTTTTACAACTAAGGAGGACTGAATGAAAACCAAAGAAGTCGTTGATGATTTGACGATGAAACGGGCCATTACCCGGATCACCTACGAAATCATTGAACGAAACAAAGATTTAAGCCAGATTGTGCTGGTGGGGATCAAGACGCGTGGTGTTTACATCGCTCGCCGGATCCAAGAACGCCTCTCTCAGCTGGAACAAATCGATGTCCCTGTAGCAGAACTAGATACCAAGCCTTTCCGAGATGACATGAAGGCGACAGAAGATACGACGGTCTTACCAGTTGATATCGCTCATAGAGAAGTCATTTTGATCGATGATGTCCTCTATACAGGTCGCACGATACGCGCTGCCATTGACAATCTGGTCAGTCACGGTCGTCCTGCTCGAGTGAGTCTTGCGGTTCTCGTCGACCGTGGGCATCGGGAGTTGCCGATTCGTCCGGACTTTGTTGGGAAAAATATCCCGACAAGTAAGTCAGAGGAAATCATTGTCGAGATGGTGGAGCTAGACGGTCAAGACCGCGTCCTCATCAAAGAAGCTTAAACAAATTGTAAACTATTTGCATTCATATTATAAAAGGAGAATCAACATGTCTGAAAATCAAATCGCTCTTAAAAACCTTGTCTCAATGGAAACTCTTACCAATGAAGAAGTAATGGCATTGATCAAACGTGGGATTGAGTTCAAAAACGGAGCTAAAGTAGCCTACGAAGACCAACACATCATCTCAAACCTTTTCTTTGAACCTTCAACTCGTACCCACAAAGCCTTTGAAGTGGCAGAGTTGAAATTGGGATGTGATCTCCTTGACTTTGATGTGAAGACAAGCTCTGTGAACAAAGGGGAAACACTTTACGATACCATCTTGACCATGTCAGCTCTTGGTGTAGATGTCTGCGTCATCCGTCACCCTGAAGTGGACTACTACAAAGAATTGGTTGAAAGCCCAACGATCACAGCATCTATTGTCAATGGGGGGGACGGTTCAGGTCAACACCCAAGCCAAAGCTTGCTTGATTTGATGACCATCTACCAAGAATTCGGTCACTTTGATGGCTTGAAAGTTTGTATCGCTGGGGACTTGGATCACTCACGTGTGGCAAAATCAAATATGCAAATCTTGAAACGTTTGGGAGCAACTCTTTACTTTGCAGGTCCAGACGAATGGAGAAGTGCGGAATTTGAAGACTATGGAACTTTCGTCACTATCGATGAAGTAATTGAAGAAGTGGATGTGATGATGTTCTTGCGTGTACAACACGAACGTCATGATTACGAATCACTCTTCTCTAAAGAAAACTACCACCGTCTTCATGGTTTGACACAAGAACGTTATGACCGTATGAAAGATACTGCGATCTTGATGCACCCAGCACCAGTCAACCGTGACGTTGAAATTGCGGACCATTTGGTAGAAGCACCAAAATCACGCATCGTAGAACAAATGACCAACGGAGTCTTTGTCCGTATGGCCATCATTGAAGCCGTTCTTAAAGGTCGCGGTGCAAAATAAGATAACTGACAATTCATTGAAAGGAAAGAAAGAGGACAGAGTAGATAGCTACATGGAATCTGACTTTCCTTTTTTTGAGGAACTATGATAAAATTGGATTAGAATAAAAGAAGGGAGGGGTTCGATGAAACGATTATTGGTCCTAGAGAATGGGACTGTATTTGAAGGAGAAGCCTTTGGTGCAGACCTATATGTGACTGGTGAGTTGGTCTTTACCACAGCCATGACAGGTTATCAAGAATTGATCACGGATCAGGCTTTTAGTGGCCAGATTCTCTCCTTTACCTTCCCGGTTATTGGCGCAGCAGGGATCAATCGGGATGATTCTGAATCCATTACACCTACTTGTTTGGCAGTAGTGGTTCAGCATCTGGTGGAGATGCCGAGCAATTGGCGGCAGCAGATGACCTTGGATGAATTCTTGAAGCGAAAAAAAATCCCTGGTATTGTAGGGATTGATACGAGACAAGTGGCAAAAATTGTCCGCAAGTATGGACGGATGAAGGCGACTGTCATTAACAAGGGGGATTCGATCGAGCATATCCTGGATCAGTTGCGAGCGACAGTTCTTCCCAAAGACCAAGTGCGTCAAGTCTCGACAAAAACGGCCTATGCTGTACCAGGTTTTGGAAAGAGTATTGCCTTGATTGATTTAGGGGTTAAGCACTCTGTCTTACGCCAGCTGAGTCAAAGGGACTGTAATGTAACGGTCTATCCCTATGACATCTCTTATGATGAACTGATGGAACAGCAGCCCGATGGCGTTATTTTATCCAGTGGGCCTGGCGATCCCCATCAGGTGAAAAAACTCTGCCGCTTGATCAAAAAGCTCAATGGTCAGATTCCAATCTGGGGCATGGGCTTGGGAGCCCAGCTGCTGGCTCAAGCATACGGGGCTGAGCTAGCTCCCATGGAAGTCGGTCATTTCGGTTTAAATATTCCTGTACGTGAAATTGCGACAGGAAAAATCGAGATAACTAGTCAAAATCACTTGTATAGTATCGCACGCGATAGCCTGCCCCATGATTTGTTGGTCACGCATGAAAACGTCAATGACCATAGTATTGAAGCTTTTCGCCATCGTTACCAACCGATTTTAGGGGTTCAATTCCAAGTGGATGCTAGTCCAGGGCCAAGGGAAAATCTCTATTTTTACGATGAATTTTTAGAGTTGATTGATGCCAAAATTCACGAAAGTAGAAGGGAGAAGGAATGATGAAACAAAACCAGAAATTGCTTCTCCTGTGTGGAGATTCTTATCAGGATATTAGCCTTTTGGCTGCGGTAAACGAAGCACAAAAACTGAATGCCAAGAATGGAAATGCTCTTGTCCTTTACTTGGGCGAAGGAAATGCTATTACCCAAGAAGCTGCAGATATGGTTGTAGTTAGTAAGCTCAAGCTGGATGCTCTTAGAACGACTCTTCTTTCTTATACAGGATCCCGCTTGCTCCTAGCTTTTGCGGATAAACAGATTTTAAATCTCTTGTTCCGATTGGAAGAAACTGGATTTTTCAAAGAAGCATCGATCATGATTGTCGGTCCGAGTCTTCAACGCTACCGGACCTTTTATCAGCAGGCGGATCAACGACGCCTCTTTCAAGAGTTGGGCTATCAGGTACCCGCTTCCGCACTGGTTGGTTCGGTTCGCGAAGCCATCGAGTTTTCTGAAGGCATTCAATTTCCTATTATGATCTGGCCGGTAGCGAGTAAGCAAGGGCAGGGGCGAAAGATTGCTCATAACCTGGATGACTTGTGCGAAGCAGTAGAAACAGGACTTTCAGTCTCTCCAAGTCAGCAGTGTTTGCTAGAATTTTCGACCTATGGCTTTAAGGAATTGGATTTTGTCGTCATGCGGGATCGCGAAGACAATCACTACCTGGCGGCCTCTATTGAAAGCATTGATCCTGTCGGGATCCACTCTAGTGACTCTTATCAATTTATGCCAGTGGTCACCCTGACTGACCGGGAGTTTCAAAATCTTCGTGAAGCAGCAATCCACATTAGTCGCTATTTGAAGCTGACAGGAGCCATTTCGATCAAGTTTGCTCTTGATCCAACGAGCTATGCTTTTTATATCCTAGAAGTTAACCCATTTGCTTCAGACAGTATCTCGATGGCCTCTATGGGCTTGGGCTATTCCTTGTTTGAGCAAGGAGTTCAGTTACAATTAGGGCGCTCTCTCGAGCATTTGCCTCACCCCTTATTAAAGGATCTAAAGGCTGTTTACGAACCAAGTTTGGACTATATCTTCTTTAAGATCCCGATTTTTTCTGATGCTGCTAAAAATGCCCGCCTCAATACCCAAATTCACTCTTATGGGGCAGTTTATGGCTTTGGGAAGAGAATCGATGAAGCATATCAACAAGCCCTAGAAACCATTAAAGATAAAAACTTGCTGACCATCCTTCCTGAGGAAATGAGCGATGATGAATTAATCCAGAAAATTGCTCGTCATATGCCCCACCGGCTCTTCTATATCTTAGAAGCCTTGAAACGTGGTTTTGAGTTTGAGGAACTCTTGGATTTGAGTAAATTAGCATCTGTCTATTTGCAGGTCCTAGCCAACCTTGTAGCAATGGAAAAAGCAGCAGAAGTTGCAACAAGCCCAGGCTTTCTTCCGGTTGAGCCATCAGCTGGCTTATATGAGGTCAAAACGGGAGCAGCCTATTATCTGACCCAGAATGGAACCAATGAATCATTGGCTTTGGACGCTGCTTGTGTCTTGGTGGATGATCTAGAAATCTGTGATGAGTATTTTTACCAAAAGGTCAGAAAGCAGGTGAAAGAGCTGAAAGAAAAAGGACAACAGGTGATCTTACTCACAAATCGTCCTTTTACAGAATCTTTGGCAGATAAAGTCTATTATCTTCCTATCAATGAGACAAGCCTTCACCTGATTCAGACCATTGATCAGGTCAAAGATATTGTCAAGCTTTCTAATCTACAATAAAGGATCCGGACAATCAATCCGAATCCTTTTTTGTTTCTTATTTTTTGGTCACAATACCGATAATGGTATCAACTGCGCGTTCCATGGTTTGGAGGCTAACGTATTCAAAGCGACCATGCATATTTTCTCCACCGGCAAAGATATTTGGTGTTGGAATCCCCATAAAGGAAATTTTAGATCCATCTGTACCACCGCGGATCGGTTCAATGATTGGAGTGATTCCAAGATCTTCCATGACTTCCTTAGCAAGGGTAATCGGTGTCATATCTTTTTCAATCACTTGCTTCATGTTATAGTACTGGTCTTTGAGGGTGAGGAGAATGCGTTCACTACCGAGTTCCGCATTCATCTGATCGGCAATAGATTTCATGAGGTCTTTGCGTTTTTCAAAACTTTCAGTTTCAAAGTCCCGAATGATGTAGCTGGCACTTGCTTCCTCGACAGTTCCATCGATGTTCATCAAGTGGTAGAAGCCTTCATAGCCTTCGGTTAATTCTGGACGTGCTCCTTCAGGGAGTTTGTTATGGAAATCAATGGCCAATTGAAGAGCGTTGATCATTTGACCTTTGGCTGTACCTGGGTGGACATTGCGTCCTTTGAAGGTAATTTCAGCTCCAGCTGCTGAGAAGGTTTCGTATTGAAGCTCTCCAAGAGGACCACCATCAACAGTATAGGCAAAATCTACATCGAAATCCTCTGCATCAAATTGATCTGCGCCGACTCCGATTTCTTCATCTGGACCAAAGCCAACACGGATTTCTCCGTGTTTGATTTCAGGATGAGCTGTCAGGTATTCAATAGCTGTCATGATTTCAGCGATACCTGACTTATCGTCTGCACCCAGAAGAGTAGTACCGTCCGTTGTGATCAAGGTTTGTCCCTTGTAGTTATTCAAATGAGCAAAATCGGCTGGATCGAGTGTGAAACCAGAGTCACCAAGGGCAATGACACCCCCATCATAATTCTCAACGATTTGTGGATTGACATTTTCGGCATTGAAGTCAGCGGTATCCATGTGAGAGATAAATCCAATCTTGCGTGTAAAGCTTGGATCATTAGCTGGAAGTGTTCCAATAGCATAGCCGTTTGGTAAATAGTAGACGTTTTGAAGCCCCACGCGTTTCATCTCAGGGATCAAAACGTTTGTTGCAAAATCAACTTGTGATTGGGTACTTGGAGTGGTTGTAGAATTCTCGTCTGAACGTGTGTTAACCTTTACATAGGTAATAAAACGGTCCAACAAATTTGCGTATTTCATGATCATTCTCCTTTTTCAGTTTCAATTAATTTGTGAATAGCATGTGCCACGCCATCTTCATCATTGGTCAGGGTGATGAAGTCTGCGATTTCCTTGACAGCAGCATTGCCATTTCCCATAGCAACGCTGTAACCAGCAAAACGTAGCATTTCAAGGTCATTATTGGCATCTCCAAGAGCCATAACCTGCTCTCTGCTGTAGCCTAATGTTTGACTTAATGCCTGAAGAGCAGAAGCCTTACTCGCGCCTTTTGGCAGAATTTCAAACAAGATATCCTGTGAACGTACGGTGTTAAAATCGGCTTCTAATGCAGTCTCGTACTGAGCTTGGAAGGCATCAATAGCAGAAGGATCTCCTACGTACATGGCTTGAAAAATAGGGAGGTAATTTGGTAGATCTTCTAATGAAATAGGTGTTGGTTTATAGTTAACAATACCCGCATCCATCGTGACAAGTTCACTAGCTTCAGGTGCGACCACTAGGTAGTGATCCATATCAAATAAGGTTAGCTGGACGTCTGTATCTTCCATTAAAACTTGCAAGCGGTGCATGTCCTCAAGGCTCAATTCTTCCTTGCCAATGATTTCCCAATTCTGAGTAGACAAGGTTGTACACCCATTATTGATAATCATATAGTAGTTGCCATCCGGAAGTCCAATCTCTTCAAAGATAGGACGGACCCCCGCTAAGGGACGCCCCGTACAGATCACAATGTCATAGCCGGCTTCATGGGCCCGGTGAAGAGCTTCAATATTGCCTTTAGAGAGAGACTTATCCTCATGCAAGAGGGTTCCATCCAAGTCAATCGCAATTAATTTAATCATTTGATTTCCTCCAAATCAAGAGGAACAAAGCCATCAATCACTTTTCCAATCACCCCAGGTTCCTCATCTAGTGGAATGATTTGATCACTATATTTCTTATTGAGGGAAACCAGTCGAATACCGTTGGCCTCACGAAATACCCGTTTGATCAACGTTTGCCCATCAAAATCAATGGCATAAATAGCCCCTGCTTGATCGTAATAGGTTTGCTTGATTAACACAACGGCCCCTTTTACGTATTTAGGCTCGAGGGAATCCGTATGAATCCAAAAAGCCAAATCGTAAGGAATCTTTTGATCAAACCAGACGATATCTGCTTGTTTCTGATTTTGGTAAGCTGCAAAAGAATCATAGACAGAATAAGAGTGGTATTGCTTTTCAATTTTCTGTCTTTCTTTCTGATGGGTCAAGAGACTCTTTCCGTAAGAAAGAAGATTTTCTTGATTTCCTTCATCGAGCTGTTTATACAATCGTTCAATCTCTGAATCAATGACCACAAAATCATTGCGCAATCGAGGGTCAATATCAGCAACTGCTACCTGGAAAAAGGCTGCAATCTTCTCTAAATTTTCAGGAACGGGAAGAGAAGTTCCTTTTACATATCCAGTCAGGGTACTTGCAGGGATTCCAGTAATACGAGATAATTCGATCTGTTTTTTTCCTTGTTCTTTCAGTAATTCTCTGATTTTTTCCGATATAATCCGTAATGCCTCTTTGTCTTGAGGGCTTGCCTTTCCACGACCTCTGGCCAACCTACTCACCTCCTTGTATTTACCCTTACTATTATAATGAATTAAATCGAAAAAGTAAATAGAAATCCCTGAAAAATGCGAAAAAAGATGAATTTGATCTAAATCGGATTTTCTTTTTAAATTTTATTTGGTATTCCTTTACTTTTTGAGGAAAAAGGTCTAAGATAAAACCAAAGAGTTCATGGAGGTGGAGCTATGATTCGTACCGTTCAAGTCAAAGATGCAGGTCAAATTAGAGATTTATGTCACCAAGCATTGGGGTATAATTCGACCCTTGAGACAGTGGCAGCTCAGATTGATAAATTTAATTCGCCAGATTCGGATCATTTTTGCTTTGTTTATGAAGAGGACCAAACAGGAAATATTCTTGGTTATGTGGAGGCAGAAGTTTATGAAAGCCTCTATAGTGACGCCGGTCTGAATATTTTGGGTCTAGCGGTTTTTCCATCTGCTCAAGGACGTGGGATCGGTCGCCAATTGATGGAGCGAGTAGAAAATCTTGCCAAAAGCAAGCATTATGCTTTTATCCGTTTAAATTCTGCATCTCATCGAAAAGAAGCCCATATCTTTTACGAACACATAGGCTATGAGGGAAATAAAACGCAGAAGCGATTTTTGAAAATAATGAATTAAGATAGGCAAAGCCCTATCTTTTTTGTTATAATGAAGAGTACGATTAAATTTACTAGGAAGATGATTATGCCAAATTTTGAAGAATTAAAAAAACGACAAGAGAAGATTCGGAACTTCTCGATCATCGCCCATATTGACCATGGAAAGTCAACCTTGGCCGATCGAATTTTAGAAAAAACCGAAACCGTGTCTAGTCGGGAGATGCAAGCCCAACTCCTAGACAGTATGGACCTAGAGCGGGAACGTGGGATTACCATCAAGCTGAATGCCATCGAGTTGAACTACACGGCTAAAGATGGGGAAACCTATATCTTCCACTTGATTGACACACCAGGACACGTGGACTTTACCTATGAAGTTTCGCGGTCGCTCGCTGCCTGTGAGGGTGCCATTCTCGTAGTAGATGCCGCTCAAGGGATTGAAGCTCAGACCCTAGCCAATGTCTACTTAGCGCTGGACAATGATTTGGAAATCCTGCCAGTCATTAATAAGATTGACTTGCCAGCTGCAGATCCAGAACGGGTGCGCACAGAAATAGAAGATGTCATAGGTCTAGATGCTAGTGAGGCAGTCCTAGCTTCTGCCAAGGCTGGTATCGGGATTGAAGAAATTCTGGAGCAGATCGTTGAGAAAGTTCCAGCACCGACGGGGGATGTTGAAGCCCCTCTTCAAGCCTTGATCTTTGACTCCGTTTATGATGCCTATCGTGGGGTAATCCTTCAGGTCCGAGTGGTCAATGGAATGGTCAAACCAGGCGATAAGATCCAACTCATGAGCAATGGCAAGACCTTTGATGTCACGGAAGTTGGGATCTTTACTCCTAAAGCAGTTGGACGTGATTTCCTTGCGACGGGAGACGTTGGCTATATTGCGGCCTCTATCAAGACCGTTGCGGATACCCGTGTCGGGGATACGGTGACCCTAGCGACCAATCCAGCAAGCGAGCCACTACATGGATACAAGCAAATGAATCCAATGGTCTTTGCCGGTCTTTACCCAATCGAATCTAACAAATACAATGATCTTCGGGAAGCTTTGGAGAAGTTGCAATTGAATGACGCTAGTCTACAATTTGAACCAGAAACTTCTCAAGCTCTTGGATTTGGTTTCCGTTGTGGTTTTTTGGGACTTCTTCATATGGACGTTATCCAAGAGCGCTTGGAGCGCGAGTTCAACATTGACTTGATCATGACAGCACCGTCTGTAATCTACAAGGTCAATTTGACAGATGGAGAAGCACTGGATGTCTCCAACCCTTCTGAGTTTCCAGATCCAACCAAGATCGCTTCGATCGAAGAACCTTATGTCAAAGCACAAATCATGGTGCCGCAAGAGTTTGTCGGGGCTGTTATGGAATTAGCCCAACGCAAACGTGGAGATTTTGTGACCATGGATTACATCGATGAAAATCGGGTGAATGTCATCTATCAAATCCCACTTGCGGAAATTGTCTTTGATTTCTTTGATAAATTGAAATCCTCTACTCGTGGCTATGCGAGCTTTGACTATGAGTTGTCTGAATACCGTCCTTCTAAGTTGGTCAAAATGGATATCCTTCTCAATGGCGATACTGTCGACGCCCTCAGCTTTATCGTTCACAAGGATTTTGCCTATGAACGTGGTAAGTTGATCGTTGAGAAACTCAAGAAGATTATCCCTCGTCAACAGTTTGAAGTGCCTATCCAAGCAGCCATCGGTCATAAGATCGTGGCCCGTACAGATATCAAGGCCCTTCGTAAGAACGTCTTGGCCAAGTGTTATGGTGGGGACGTCTCACGGAAACGCAAGCTTCTTGAAAAACAAAAAGCTGGTAAGAAACGGATGAAAGCGATTGGATCTGTAGAAGTACCACAGGAAGCCTTCTTATCTGTCTTGTCAATGGATGAAGAATAACATTTAAAGTGCCTCAAAAGGGCACTTTTGTTTTAGGTTCGAAAGAAAAAGATTGAATTAGAAAGGTTGGATCAGATGTGACACTTATCCTATTTTAAAATACCCACATTCATGGTAGACTAGAAGAAAGAAACCGTTCTCAAGGAGGTTGAGTATGAAACACAAATTATTGGTCACATCACTGATGATTCTTTCTGCCTGCACATTAATGGCTTGCAGTCACACCACTAAAAAGGACACAGCAGCTTCTTCTACAAAAGAAAGTAGCAGCAAAGTCGAAAAGCAAACAAGCAGCTCTTCGTCAAAGGATACTTCTTTTACAAAGAAAAACACTCCCAGCCAATCAACCAAGCGAATTGGAAATGCAGATTATGGTTACATCGATATTCCAAGTAAATGGATCAAGTTCACGGATATCGATGGGACAGAAGCTGTCCAGTATACGGATGGTAGTGGCTATAATATTGTCACCTTGGACAGCTTTACGCGAGAGAAGGCAAAAGTCCCAGTTGATATTGAATTTAATGCAGAATTTTTAGCCAAGAAACTGGCTGTTATGTGGCAAGATAACCAGGATGTTGGAAAGATGACGGGAGCGCGGACTAAAGTCGCAGGTCTGGACGCTTACCAGCTTCAAATTGTCATGAAATCCGGTCAATATCTGATTACTTGGATCTTCCAGAAGGGTGAAAAAGTTTATACCATTTCTTTTGAAGGGGATGCAGAAACCTTGAAAACCTTTATCCCATACATCGAAGACACTTGGAGCCTAGACGGAACAGGTGCTGTAACGGATTGATGAAGAAGAAGCTTGGCTTAAACTATCCAGTCTTCGATGTTTGATAAGAATAACAGTATGACGCAGTGGTTGATTGGTATCTTTGTTCGCTTTTGTAGCTCCAAAGATAGCCTAATGAGGGAAACGAAGTTTCCTTTATCTACAACCTCCAACAGTCTCCCAGACTGTTGGAGGTATGCGGGGGTGGGAAGATTGAAAAGGTTTGGGGAACCTTTTCAACTCTTTGAATTTCTCGGAGTTCTGTCCCACTCCCTTTTTTACAGTCTTTGTGGTATAATCTTTCTATTGTTTAGAAGAGGAAATAGAGGATGACACAGGAAATTGATATTGAAAAATACCATCAGTTAGCCCTCCAAAAGCAAAAGGAGCACCGCAAGGTATTGACGAATCTCAAGAAGAAGCCACCTAAGAATTTAGATAAAATAGCGCAAGAAATCCACGATGAAGTTTTCCAAGAAATCGATTGTACGGCTTGTGCCAATTGCTGTAAAACCTTAGGGCCCGATTTTAAGGAAGCCGATATCACGCGGATCGCCAAATATTTCAAGATGAAGCTTCCTGCTTTTGAGGCAGAATTTCTTCAAGTTGACGAAGATGGGGACAAGGTTTTTAAATCCATGCCTTGCCCCTTTCTTGGTGGGGACAATCTCTGTTCCATCTACGATGTACGCCCAAAAGCTTGTCGGGAATTCCCTCACACCGATCGCAAGAAGATTTATCAGATCAACCATCTGACCATCAAGAATACCCTCACCTGTCCAGCGGCTTATTTATTTGTAGAAAAATTGAAGGATCGTTTGTAATGGCATATACATTTTTACTTTTTGATTTGGACCATACCTTGTTGAACTTTGAATCTGCTGAAGAAACAGCCTTGACGCAGATGTTAGAAGACATGAATTTTCCAGATATACAGGCCTTTAAGGATTACTACAAACCCATGAACCAAGGGCTTTGGAAGGATTTGGAACAAAAGAAATTAACTAAGCAAGAGCTCGTAGATAGTCGGTTTGCGATTGGGTTTGCTCACTTTGGGATTTCTGTTGATGGGGCTGAGATGGCTCTTCGCTACCAAGATTACATCAGTCTTCAGGGGCAATCTTTCCTAGGTGCGGAGGACTTACTGGCCCGACTTGAAAAAGCAGGTTACCAGCTCTATGGTGCAACGAACGGAGTGACTGCCATTCAAGAAGGACGCTTGGCCCATTCTACAATTGCTTCTTATTTTAAAGAGGTCTTTATCTCTGAGCAGCTTCATACTCAGAAACCAGAACCTGCATTTTTTGACAAAGTTGGCCAACTGATTCCAGGTTTTAGCAAGAAAAAGACCCTCATGATCGGAGATTCTTTGACGGCGGATATAGCAGGAGGAAATGCTGCGGGGATTGATACCGTCTGGTATAATCCTGATCACAAGAAAAATACCAGCCAAGTAGTGCCGACTTATACCGTTAGCAACTATCAAGAAATCGCCGATTTACTGATAAAATAAAAAATTTTAAATACTGTCAAGTTTTTTTCTTGACAGGTCTATAAAATGTGTTATAATAGATCATGTGCTAAATAGCTTGTCTATTTCACCGAAAATTAAATTATAGAAAAGAGACTTATAAAAATGGCAGTTAAAATTCGTTTGACTCGTATGGGTTCTAAGAAAAAACCTTACTACCGTATCAACGTAGCAGATTCACGTTCACCACGTGATGGACGTTTCATCGAAACAGTTGGAACTTACAATCCACTTGTTGAAGAAAACCAAGTAACTTTGAAAGAAGATCGCGTTCTTGCATGGTTGGCTGATGGAGCTCAACCTTCAGATACAGTTCGCAACATCCTTTCAAAAGCTGGTGTCTTGAAGAAATTCCACGATTCTAAATTCTCAAAATAATTTTTTAAGTAGGTTGATGTATGGATACGATTGAAAATCTCATTATTGCAATTGTGAAACCCTTGATTTCACAACCGGATGCTTTAACCATCAAGATCGAAGATACTCCTGAATTCTTGGAGTACCACCTTGACCTTGATCCTAGCGATGTTGGTCGTGTAATCGGTCGAAAAGGTCGCACCATTTCTGCGATAAGAACGATTGTCTACTCTGTCCCAACTGAAGATAAAAAAGTAAGAATCGTTATTGACGAAAAATAAGAAAAGCGGGACAAGGTCTCGCTTTTTTTGCAAGGAGAAGGAATGAGAGATTTAACAGTTAGACAACTAGAGGAATACTTACTTGATCATTACCAACAATCTAGAACAGAAGAAGGACTTTTTATCAAACTAGTGGAAGAAGTTGGAGAAGTCGCTGAGGTTTTAAATGGACGTTCAGGTAGAAAAGAGGGTGTCCAAGATTCAAACGAGGAATTGGCAAAGGAGTTGGCAGATATCATTCACTACACAGTGGCAATTGCAGCTATTAACCATATTGACCTAACGAAGACTATTTTTGAAAAAGACAAGAAGGCAGCCATCAAGTATCAGCATGAACAAGATTTGGAAGGCTTTTTAGCAAAAAAGAGCATTTGAGAAAATCCCTTGAACGTGATAAAATAAAACCTAAGAATGTTAAGTGAATTGTTGTTTAGAAAGAGTTATTTTGATATGAACCGATTTGAAGTAACTACAAAGATTGGTTGTCTCTCTGTTACTTATAAAAAGAGAAATAAAGTACTAGTTTGTTTAAATGGTGCTGGTTTGATACCAAGTTATGAAAATTTCCTACCAATACTTGAAAAACTTCCTTCCTCAATAGGTTACTTAACGATTGATTTTCCGAATACAGGTAGGAGTCCGATTCATAGTCAAACAGGACTTAATTTGGATAATCTTGTTGAAGCGGTATACGAAATCCTGAAGGGATTGGAAATTTCCAATTATATACTTTGTGTTCATAGTTTAAGTGGTGTTTTGGCTTTAAAGTTAATGAGTAAACCAATTAAGTGTCAAGCTTTGATAGCAATTGAACCAACAACAAAAAATATAATGTTTGCTGATTTTTCAAAAAATCCTTATCCAGAAATGGAAGAGCAAATGAGAATGATCGAAGAATGTGGTCCGGAAAATTATTTTAAGGGACTAACACAAGCGACATTTGAACCTGAAAATGACAGACTGATTTGGGAATTGATGGAAGAAAAGGGCTTGGAATTGGAAAAGCAAGTTCCTGGATTTCAGATATCTGTAAATATTACCGCTGAAGATTTTGATAGTTTGTCCTTAGCAGATAATATTCCTGTTTTCGTATTTTGTCAGGCGTATAGAGAAAAAGAGTACAGAGATTCAGAATATTGGAATTCTAATACAAAACTCATTCTAGGTGGAAACCACCACTATCTACAGTGGTCAGAATCGGAAAAAATTGCAGCTCTTATTAGAGAACTGTAGAGATAAATTAATTAAAAGAGGAATGTAAAGAATAAAATGAATTATTTTAACGTTGGGAAAATTGTCAATACCCAAGGCTTACAAGGAGAAATGCGGGTCTTGTCTGTAACAGACTTTGCGGAAGAGCGTTTTAAAAAAGGAGCTGAGTTGGCTCTCTTTGATGAGAAGGATCGTTTTGTCCAAACGGTGACCATTGCCAGTCATCGCAAGCACAAGAACTTCGACATCATCAAGTTTAAGGATATGTACCATATCAATGCCATCGAAAAATTCAAGGGTTTTAGCCTCAAGGTTGCAGAAGAAGACTTGACGGATTTGGATGAGGGCGAATTTTATTACCATGAGATCATCGGCCTTGATGTTTACGAAAACGACCAGTTAATCGGTCAGATCAAGGAAATCCTGCAACCAGGTGCCAATGATGTCTGGGTCGTTAAACGCAAAGGGAAACGCGATCTTCTTTTGCCATATATCCCACCTGTAGTCTTAAATATCGATATCCCAGGAAACCGGGTTGATGTAGATATCTTAGAAGGGTTAGACGATGAAGATTGATATTTTAACCCTCTTTCCAGAGATGTTTTCTCCTCTTGAGCATTCCATCGTCGGAAAGGCGCGTGAAAAGGGACTTCTCGAGATCAACTACCATAATTTCCGTGAAAACGCGGAGAAAGCGCGCCATGTGGACGATGAACCCTATGGTGGCGGGCAAGGCATGCTCTTACGAGCTCAACCGATTTTTGATACCTTTGATGCGATTGAGAAAAAGAATCCGCGCGTGATTTTACTGGATCCTGCTGGTCGGACCTTTGATCAAGCCTACGCAGAAGAGTTGGCTCAGGAAGAAGAATTGATCTTTATCTGTGGTCACTACGAGGGATACGACGAGAGGATCAAAACCTTGGTGACGGATGAAATTTCTCTTGGAGATTATGTTTTGACAGGTGGCGAGTTAGCGGCCATGACCATGATTGATGCGACAGTTCGTTTGATTCCAGAAGTGATCGGAAAAGAGTCCAGTCACCAGGATGACAGTTTCTCCTCTGGTCTTCTAGAATATCCTCAATACACACGACCTTATGATTACAGAGGGATGACGGTTCCAGATGTTCTCATGAGCGGTCACCATGAAAATATTCGTCAGTGGCGCCTCTATCAGAGTTTGAAAAAGACCTTGGAGCGTCGGCCAGACTTGCTAGAAAACTATGAGTTGACAGCAGAAGAAGAGAAAATGTTGGAGCAAATTAAACAGGAAGACTAATAGTGTCAGCATTTTTAGATTGAAGAAAAAGTAATTTTCTTTAATCTTTTTCTTTTACTAGAGAAAGTTAAAAACTCTTAAGAATGGCACTACATCAGATTTCCTAAGGGGTTTCACTATAAGGTACCCAAACTATATAATGGCAAATATTCCATTGCTGGTAGGGTTTGTTACCATTCTGCAACAGCGTTAGCTGTTTTTCTTTTACACTAAAATGATACAAAAAAACTTTTTCCTACTACTAGTTATTGGTAACAAAATGTGGTATCCTAAAAGATAGAAAAACTTTTTGAAAAGATTTAGTTTTGGAGGTGATTTAATGGGAAAGAAATTAGGAAAATCAGTTTTTACGACGGGAATTGCTGCAACAACGGTACTGTCTGGTATGTTTCAGCACAAGGCCAGTGCGGAAGAAGTCAAGCAAAATGAAAATGCAGAAACCAACAGCACGGAAGTAGTCGAAAAACCAATTACAGTTGATGAATTGAAACAAATTACGGCTCAAAAAGGACAAGCGGTAAAAGATGTACATTACCAAGAGCAAAAAGTGATGGAGGCTCAAACAGCAGTCAAAGTAGCTGGACAGGAATTAGAAGAGAAGAAACTTGCAGTTACGGCTGCCGAAGACCTCATTGCGACAACTTCGGATGCGAAAATTGAGAAAGCAGAAAATGATGTAAAAGTAGCTCAAGCATATGTCACCATCGAAGAAAATAAGGTTAGAGAAGCGGAAGATGCACATGATCAAGTTGTAGAGGCTGTTCGTCAGCAGGAAAATCAGGTCACAGCTCAGCAATCTTTGGTCGATGTAGCTCAAAATGAATTAAATCAGGCAAAAGCACCAATATCGAATGATGAGAATGTGCTAAATCAGGCCTTGTTGGAGCAAAGTCAAGTCGAGCAAAGTATCCGAGAATCTCAAAATTACCTTGCAACCTTGCAAGCTAGCCAGCAAAATGGTTCAGATACAGTGGCTCAAATTGAGAGCGACATTCAATTAGCCCAAACACGTCTCACTGACTTGAAAGCTGTCATTGCAACTAAAGAAGCAGAGCTAGCTGCCTTAGAACAAGCGGCTGCTAGTAGCCCGGCTCAGTTGAGTCAAGCAACTTATGAAGGCTATTTGCAACACTTAGCTAACAATGGCAATGAAGCTGCAGCAAGTGCCTTAGCCTTATACAAGCGTAGTCGTGAAGAAGACGGCTTGACAGTTGGAGAGTCTGCAACCTTGCAAGCTAATCTACGGGCTCTTGAAATTGCGGATGCTATCAATGCTTATCGTCGGAATGCAGGGCTGCCAGAATTGAAACTTGATCCTTATTCTTTTCCTGCTAGCCAAGTACAGTTAGAATATTTCAAAAAAGCTAATTGGCATATGTTTAAGTATTTGCCAAACGAGAATGTTGCATATGGATTCTCTCCTGCTGGCGCAGTGGACTTTTGGTTCAATGAAAAAGCAACCTACCAAAAAATGGCTGCTCAATATGGTCTGTCAACAGATGAAACACAGATTGATGCCAACGATATCTATATGAAGATTGGAGCAGAAGCCTTTGCCAAAGTTGGTCATTACCTGCAAATGCTGGATAACAAAGCCACTGCTCTATCTGTTGCTTATGATCCAACTAATGCGATGTCTGAAGCAGCCTTCCTGCACAGTCCGGTCACCTCGGCTGTGACTACCAGCGAATTGGCTCAACAATTGCGTCAGGGGGCAGGGGCTACTACGACAAGAGCAGATGTAAAAGCCAAGTCTGATGAAGTGGCCAATCTTAAGTTAGACAAGGCCAATCAAGAGTCCCAAATTATCATCTTGCAAGGCAAGTTAGCAGATGCTCGCCATTCCAACTCGAATGTCGAAATAGAGATAGCCAATGTGCAAAAGACCATCCAAAACTACAAAATCCTTCTTGTTCGAAAGGACCATGCGGTTGAAAAGGCTAAAGCTACTCTTGCGGTATCGCGTGGAAGGATTGAAGCGACAATTCAGCCGAAAGAAGTATCGCTTCAAAAAGCAAAAGACTTGTTAGCAGCTGCACATGAGAAATTAGTTCTCTTAAGAGCGGAAGAAGCAGAAAAAGCGCAGGTTGTTCAAGACGCACATGAAGCATTAAAAGTAGCGCAAGAGCGTCTAACTGCTGCAGAAAAACGTCTTTCTGACTTTAAAAATGCTCCAGAATTATTGGTCAAAGCCCAATCTGTTTTAGCAGCTGCGGTCGCTAATTTAGAAAATAAAAAAGAAAAATTAGAAGAAGAATTTACAACATTACAATCCTATCAAAGTGTCGTGGAACTGTTGAATTCTCAATATGAAGATCTTGCCTCACGTATGGATCCAGCTATCTTAAAAGCAGCAGATATGCCAATGGATATTCGTTCAAGCAATCCAACAACTTTCTCGGATACGCCGACAGTTCTTCCAACAAGTACCAATAGTCTGCAAGTGCAAGCACCAAAAGCTACTCCAGCCTCAAAACCAGAAGCGAAAGTAGAAGAAATCAAACCGAAAAAAGAAAACAGCCAAGCTGTGGCAGGGAGAGATTCCTCCAAAAATGTAGCAGCAACAACAGGTGTTGTCGTTGGGCTACTTGCTGGATTGTTTGGTTTCAAGAAAAAGAAACAATCTTCAAGAAATGATTAAGTCATACTGAAATAGAGTGGATGCTTTGAAACTTTATTGCTTAAAATCTTCAAAGAAAACTGAAGAAACCTTATGAGGGTGGGAAAAGAACTCTTTTAACAAAATGAGTTCATTCCCACTCTTTTTTGTACACTTTTGTATCTTTTGAAAGAAAATGACAGAAAATGATAAAAAATGTTGACAATTTTGAAAGATAGAGTATAATAGTTTTTGTAATCGATTGCAAAAGGAGGGGAAATGCTTAAATCTGAACGAAAACAGTTTATCCTCGAAAAGGTTTTGAAGGAAAAATTTGTCTCTTTGGAGACTCTTGTACAAGATTTGGGAACATCTGAATCGACTGTTCGTCGGGATTTGGATGAGTTAGAGGATGAAAGCAAACTTCGCCGGGTCCACGGTGGGGCGGAAAGTCTTCACTTTCTCCAAGAGGAAGAAAGTAATAAAGAAAAATCTATCAAAAACATTCAAGTTAAGTCAAAAATTGCAGTAAAGGCAGCGGAATTGATCAAAGATCACGATGTGGTCTTTATCGATGCCGGGACGACCAATGAACTTCTAGTACAAGAAATTGTAAATCCAACGGTGACAGTAGTGACCAACTCGATTCACCATGCAACCAAGTTGGTTGAGCGAAATGTTCCAACAGTCATTATAGGTGGAATGGTTAAATCTTCTACAGATGCTAGTATCGGAGGAATCGCGCTCAATCAAATCGGTCAGTTAAATTTTGACAAGGCCTTTCTTGGAATGAATGGAATCGATGATGAGTTTTACAGCACTCCAGACCTGGAAGAAGGATCTGTCAAGCGTGCGATTATCGAAAATGCAAAAAAAACCTATATCCTAGCGGATGATTCGAAAATTGGCGTGACATCCTTTGTCAAAGTGGCTCCTATCAAGCGAGCCATGATTATCACCAATCAATGTGAACCGCAACGATTAAAGGTTTTAAAAGAAAAAACGGAGGTTATAGAGGTTTGATTTATACAGTAACACTGAATCCAGCCATTGACTATATTGTTCGACTCGATCATGTAGAGACGGGAGCGGTCAATCGGATGGCTTCGGAAGATAAATTCGCCGGTGGTAAAGGGATCAATGTCAGTCGTGTGTTGAAGCGTCTCGATATCGAGAACACAGCGACTGGATTTATCGGTGGTTTCACTGGACGTTTCATTGAAGACGTACTGACCAGCGAAGCCATTTCAACCAACTTTGTGACAGTGGACCAAGATACACGGATCAATGTCAAGATCAAAGCTGATGAGGAAACAGAGATCAATGGGAATGGCCCAGAAGTAACAGAAGCTCAGTTGCAAGAATTGCTCGACATCTTATCGAGTTTATCATCAGATGATGTGGTAGTCTTTGCAGGATCTGCTCCATCTTCACTTGGAAATGCTGTTTACAAACAATTGATCGCAGCAACTCGTGCGACAGGCGCGCAAGTCGTTTGCGACTTTGAAGGGCAAACCTTGATTGATTCCTTAGAGTTCAATCCCCAATTGGTTAAACCAAATAACCATGAATTGGGAGATATTTTTGGAGTTACCTTGACGGAATTACCAGAAATTGAACGTTACGCCAAAGAAATCTTGGCCAAAGGAGCACAAAACGTCATTATTTCCATGGCGGGTGATGGAGCTCTTCTTGTCAGTCCAAACGGTACTTACTTCGCAAAACCAATCAAAGGGGAAGTGAAGAATTCTGTTGGGGCTGGAGATTCCATGGTAGCAGGCTTCACTGGGAAGCTCGCAACGACGGGAGATGTTATTGAAGCCTTCAAATGGGGAGTGGCTTGTGGAACAGCGACCACTTTCTCAGATGATTTGGCAACAGCTGATTATATAAAAGAAACTTATGAAAAAGTAGAGGTAGAAAAACTATGAAAATTCAAGACGTTTTAAATAAAAACGTGATGTTGTTTGACCTTCAAGCAACAGATAAAGAGGGCGTGATCAATGAGATGATTCAATCGCTCGTTGACAATGGTGTGGTGACAGATTTTGACACCTTCAAGGCTGGAATCATGAACCGTGAAGCACAAACTTCAACTGGTTTGGGTGACGGAATTGCCATGCCCCACAGCAAAAATGAAGCAGTCAAAGAAGCAACGGTCTTGTTTGCAAAATCAAACAAGGGTGTGGACTATGCTTCGCTTGATGGCCAACCAACAGACTTGTTTTTCATGATCGCAGCTCCAGAAGGGGCAAATGACACTCACTTGGCAGCCCTTGCTGAATTGTCTAAGTACTTGATGAAACCAGGATTTGCAGACAAACTTCGCCAAGCAAGCACTCCTGATCAAGTGATCGCAGCCTTTGATGCAGAAGAGCAAGAAGCTGCCGCTGAAGAAGCGAAAAAAGCAGAAGCAGTCAAAGAAGCAGCTTCGTCTGACAAACCTCTCATCGTTGCCGTTACAGCATGTACAACAGGTATCGCCCACACTTACATGGCAGAAGAAGCCCTCATCAAAAAAGGGGAAGAAATGGGTGTTACAGTCCGCGTTGAAACCAACGGGGCATCTGGTGTCGGCAACCGCTTGACAGCTGAAGAAATCGCCAAAGCTGAAGGGGTCATCATTGCAGCTGATAAAGCAGTTGAAACCGCTCGTTTCGATGGCAAAAAATTGATCTCTAAACCAGTCGCAGCCGGTATCCGTCAGACAGAAGACTTGATCCAAACCATCTTGGATGGCAAAGCAGATGTCTTCCACGCTGAAAATGCTGCACAAGCTAGCGCTAGCCAAGAAAAATTGAGCTTGGGTGGAGCCTTCTACAAACACTTGATGAGTGGGGTTTCTCAAATGCTTCCATTCGTTATCGGTGGTGGTATCTTGATCGCCCTTGCCTTCTTGATTGACCAAGTTCTTGGTGTACCTCAAGATCAATTGTCTAGTCTTGGTTCTTATCATGTATTAGCAGCACAATTTAAAACAATTGGTGGAGTAGCCTTTGGCTTCATGCTTCCTGTACTTGCAGGTTACATTGGATTCTCAATCGCTGAAAAACCTGGTTTTGTGGCAGGGTTTATCGCTGGATCTATTGCTAGCTCAGGGTCAGCATTTGGAAATATCGCCTACGGTGCTGCTAAAGGTGAATTACCAGCAGCAGTATCATCTGGTTTCCTTGGTGCCTTAGTTGGTGGTTTCCTAGCAGGTGGAGTGATTCTAGTTCTTCGTAAAGCCCTTGCAGGTCTTCCACGTTCTCTTGATGGTATCCGTTCAATCCTTCTCTTGCCATTGCTTGGTGTTGGTTTGACAGGATTCTTGATGTTCCTCATCAATATTCCAATGGCTGCTATCAATACTGGTCTTAACAACTTCCTTTCAAGCTTGTCAGGTAGCTCAGCTGTCCTTCTTGGACTTCTCGTCGGCGGTATGATGGCTGTCGATATGGGTGGACCAGTTAACAAAGCCGCTTATGTCTTCGCTACAGGTACACTTGCTGAATCTGTTGCTTCAGGTGGTTCTATTGTTATGGCAGCTGTTATGGCAGCTGGTATGGTTCCTCCATTGGCAGTATTCGTAGCAACTGTATTGTTTAAAGATAAATTCACACAGGAAGAACGAGATTCTGGTTTGACAAACATCGTTATGGGTCTTTCCTTCATCACAGAAGGTGCCATTCCATTCGGTGCAGCTGACCCAGCTCGTGCCATCCCTAGCTTCATCGCTGGTTCAGCATTGACAGGTGCCCTTGTTGGTCTTGCAGGCTTGAAACTCATGGCTCCTCACGGAGGAATCTTTGTTATCGCCCTTACATCAAATCCACTTCTTTACATCTTGTTCGTATTGATCGGTGCAGTCGTAAGTGGTATCTTGTTCGGATTGCTTCGCAAACCTAAAAACTAAACATGACTAAAAGGTTGGGTCTTTCCCGGCCTTTTCTTCTTGTACTAGCGAAAAAATCACCTCATTCTACGTTGGTATCTTGAGCTGAATTATGATATAATAAGCCTATCGCATATTTTTAGGAGAATAAAAATGGATATTCAACGTGAAAAAGAATTTGTTAGCCAATACCACTATGACGCTCGTAATTTTGAGTGGGAAAAAGAAAATGGCATTCCCGAAACAAAAGTAGATGTAAACTTTCAATTAATCAATCGTGATCAAGAACAAAACACGACTTCTTTGATTGTCATCTTGAGCTACATGATCGTTTTTGACGGTTTTGTGATCAGCGGAACCATCACTCAAATCAACCACTTGTTTGGTCGTTATGTTAATGAACCAAGCGAATTCAGCAAAGACGAAGTGGAAGAATTGGCTCGCCCTTGCTTGAATATGCTCAACCGTTTGACTTATGAAGTCACAGAAATTGCCCTCGATTTACCGGGTATTAATTTGGAGTTTTAATCAATGAAATTAGCAGTGATCACGGATTCGTCTGCCTATTTACCGCAAGACTTGCTCCATCACGACGACTTATTTATTTTAGAGATCCCGATCTATATCGATGGGGAGTCTTATGTTGAAGGGAAGAACCTGACACACGATGAGTTCTACCAAAAGATGGCTGCGTCTAAGGAATTACCAAAGACGAGCCAGCCGAGTGTTGCAGAGTTAGAAGAAGTCTTATCTGGTTTGACAGCTAAGGGCTATACGCATGCTATCGGTCTTTTCTTATCATCTGGTATCTCTGGTTTCTACCAAAATATCCAATATTTGAAGGATGAATTTGAAGGCTTGACTGTCGAATTTCCGGACTCAAAAATCACTAGTGCTCCTCTAGGAATGATGGCTGAAGACTGCTTGAAATGGGCAGGTGAAGGCCGTTCCTTCGATGAAATTGTTGCCAATGTCCAACACCAGATTGATGGAACCTCTGCCTATATCATGGTGGATGATTTGAACCACTTGGTCAAAGGTGGTCGTCTATCAAATGGGGCTGCTATTCTTGGGAACCTCTTGAGTATCAAGCCTATTCTTCATTTTAATGATGAAGGCGTGATTGAGGTCTTTGAGAAAGTCCGGACGGAAAAGAAAGCCATGAAGCGCTTGGTAGAGATTGTTGTATCAGATATCGCAGATGGTCATTACCAAGTCTTTGTCATCCATGCCAATGTCCCTGAAAAAGCAGAAGCACTTCGCCAACTACTCATCGAAGAAGGAGTAGAAGGAGACATTCCTTTTGCGACTTTTGGAGGGGTTATTGGGACGCACTTAGGTGACCATAGCTTAGCAGTTGGGTATATCCCTATCGTTTAAGGAGAATTCTATGTCAATTAAAGTCATTATCGCAGGTTTCAAGGGTAGAATGGGACAAGCAGCCTACAAGATGGTTTCAGAAGATCCTGAGTTAGAATTAGCTGGCTTGATCGATCCATTTACTGATGAGACAGAAGTTGCAGGAGTCCCTGTCTTTAACCGCAAAGAAGATGTTGTGGGTCTAGAGGCAGATGTTTGGGTAGATTTTACCATGCCCAAGGTCGCTTACGAAAATACTCGCTTTGCAATTGAGAATGGCTTTGCGCCTGTTGTGGGAACGACTGGATATACTCCTGAGCAGATCCAAGAATTGACAGACCTTTCACGTGAAAAGGGCTTGGGTGGCTTGATCGCGCCGAACTTTGCCATCGGAGCCGTGCTCTTGATGCAATTTGCAGCGCAAGCAGCCAAGTATTTCCCGAATGTGGAGATCATCGAATTGCACCACGATAAGAAAAAAGATGCACCGAGTGGAACAGCAATTAAAACCGCTGAGTTGATCTCTGAGAAGCGCGAGAAGATCCAGCAAGGTGCAGCAGATGAAGAAGAGTTGATGCCTGGAGCAAGAGGGGCAGAGTTTGAAGGGATGCGCATCCATTCGGTTCGATTGCCTGGCCTAGTGGCTCACCAAGAGGTGATTTTTGGTAGCCAAGGCGAAGGGTTGACTCTCCGTCATGATTCCTATGATCGTGTTTCCTTCATGACAGGAGTAAATCTAGGGATTAAAGAAGTTGTCAAGCGTCATGAGCTTGTTTATGGTTTGGAACACTTACTATGAGATTAGAAAAGATGCCTTCTGAGTTTCAGGAGGCTTTACCAATATTAGAGAAGATTAAAGCAGCTGGTTTTGAGGCCTATTTTGTCGGGGGATCCGTTCGAGACGCCCTCTTGGATCGTCCGATTCACGATGTAGATATCGCTTCTTCCTCATATCCAGAAGAGACCAAGGCGATTTTTGATCGAACAGTGGACATCGGTATCGAACACGGGACTGTCTTGGTCCTTGAAAATGGTCAAGAATATGAAATTACGACCTTCCGGACGGAGGATGTCTATGTAGATTATCGTCGTCCGAGCTCTGTGTCTTTTGTGCGCTCGCTGGAAGAAGACCTCAAGCGCCGTGATTTCACCGTCAATGCCTTTGCTTTAAATGAAAAAGGAGAAATTGTTGACCTCTTTCATGGACTAGAAGATTTAGAAAACAAGGTCCTTCGGGCGGTTGGGCTTCCCCATGAACGGTTTAACGAAGATGCGCTCCGGATCATGCGAGGCTTTCGCTTTCAATCCAGTCTTGGCTTTGAATTAGAAGAGGCAACCTTTGATGCCATGAAGGAGTGTGCTCCCTTACTAGAGAAGATTTCAGTAGAGCGCACCTTCATCGAGTTTGATAAACTCTTGCTTTCTCCATACTGGAGACAAGGCTTGGAGGCTATGCTGGCAAGTGGGGCCTATCACTATCTGCCAGAGATGAAGGATCGTAAAGAAGCGATCGAGCGTTTGTTTGACATAGAGTTGGAATATACCTTTTCAACTTCTGAGCAAGCCTGGGCTGCTTTGGTCTTAGCACTAGGGATTCAAGATATTTCAAAATTCTTTAAAAAGTGGAAGACCTCTAGAGACTTTGCCAAGACGGTGGAGCAGATCGTGGAGATTCTAAAGCTCCGAGAAAAAGGAAGTCTAGACAAGCGTGCTTGCTACAAGTATGAGAAGCGTTTGTTGCTACTAGCTGAAGAGCTACGGGAAGGGTATTCCTTGAGTGTGGATTATTTGGTCATCGAGCGCGTTTATGATAGCTTGACCATTCATGATAAGCATGAAGTGGTGGTTAATGGGGGTATGCTGATTAAAGAATACGGCTTTCAACCAGGTCCAGCTTTAGGTGAGGTTTTGACAAAAATTGAATATGCCATTGTCGATGGGGAACTGGCCAATGAGAAAGAGGCCATCATAGCCTATATCCAACAAGCAAAAGAGGAGGAAAAATGAGCGATTTTATTGTCGATAAATTAACCAAATCTGTCGGAGATAAGACCGTCTTTCGTGAGATTTCCTTTATCATTCACAACTTGGATCGGATCGGATTGATTGGGGTCAATGGAACTGGAAAAACCACTCTGTTAGATGTATTGTCAGGTCGATCTGGCTTTGATGGAGATGTGAGTCCTTTTTCCGCCAAGAGTGATTATACGATTGGCTACTTGACGCAGGAGCCAGACTTTGATGATCAAAAAACGGTTTTGGATACGGTGCTATCTAGCGATTTGCGGGAGATGCAGCTGATTCGCGATTATGAATTCTTGATGGCGGATTACCGAGAAGAGAACCAAGCTCGTCTTGAAAAAGTCATGGCAGAGATGGATTCGCTCAATGCTTGGGAAATCGAGAGTCAGGTCAAGACAGTCCTTTCAAAACTTGGGATTGAAGACTTGAATGCCAAAGTTGGCGATCTATCTGGGGGCTTGCGTCGTCGGGTGCAACTGGCCCAAGTTTTGCTATCTCACCACGATCTGCTCTTACTAGATGAGCCGACCAACCACCTAGACATTGATACCATCGAATGGTTGACCAATTTCTTGAAGAACTCTAAGAAAACCGTGCTCTTTATTACTCACGATCGCTATTTCTTGGATAATATCTCGACGCGGATCTTTGAGTTGGATCGAGCTGGCTTGATCGAGTATCAGGGCAACTACCAGGATTATGTCCGCTTAAAGGCTGAGCAAGACGAGCGTGATGCAGCCCTTCTTCATAAGAAGCAGCAACTCTATAAGCAGGAGTTGACCTGGATGAGGCGTCAACCTCAGGCGCGTGCGACCAAGCAACAGGCGCGGATCAATCGATTTCATGATCTCAAGCAAGATTTGTCTGGTCAAAGCAACCAGACGGATTTGGAGATGAACTTTGAGACCAGCCGAATCGGAAAGAAAGTCATCGAGTTTAAAGATGTGAGTTTTGCTTTTGAAAACAAGCCGATTTTACAGAACTTTAACCTCTTGGTGCAAAACAAGGACCGCATCGGGATCGTAGGGGATAATGGTGTCGGCAAGTCTACCCTACTTAATCTGATCGCTGAGCGACTGCAGCCTCAGTCTGGGCAAGTCATTATCGGGGAAACCGTGCGGGTGGCTTATTTCTCTCAACAGATTGATGGGTTGGATGAAAGCAAGCGCGTGATTAATTTCCTCCAGGAAGTTGCTGAGGAAGTGAAGACGACCGTTGGGACGACTTCGATTGCTGATCTCTTGGAGCAATTTCTCTTCCCACGCTCTATGCACGGAACCTTGATCGAAAAACTCTCCGGTGGTGAGAAGAAGCGCCTCTTTCTTTTAAAACTCTTGATTGAAAAACCCAATGTGCTTCTCCTCGATGAGCCAACCAATGATTTGGATATCGCAACCTTGACGGTTTTGGAAAACTTCCTTCAAAACTTTGGAGGTCCCGTTATTACCGTCAGCCACGACCGCTATTTCTTGGACAAGGTGGCGAGCAAGATCCTGGCTTTTGAAAATGGGGGCATTCGGGAGTTCTTTGGCAATTATACGGATTACCTGGATGAGAAGGCATTTGAAGCAGCTCAAGTAACGGCCAGTCACAAGGTTGAAAAAGAGAAACCTGCTAAGCCAAAAGAAGAGAAGAAACGCATGAGCTACATGGAGAAGCAGGAGTGGGCGAGCATTGAAGCAGATATCGAAGCCATTGAAAATCGGATTGCAGAGATTGAAGTGGAGATGAATGAAAACGGCTCTGACTTTGGCAAATTGTCAGCCCTTCAAAAGGAATTGGATCAGGAAAATGAGCGACTGCTTGAGAAGTATGACCGCTATGAATATCTGAGCGAATTAGATGAATAAGGAGGCCCTATGAATCAATTGAACCGGATATCCCTTGGGATTTCAGCCACTATTTTTACCATTATCGGTATCGTCTTGTTTATCAATCCGATTGAGCACATTGGCTCATTTAGCTGGTTGATTTCCTGTGGTTTCTTTTTAATCTCCCTTTCTCGTTTTTCACGCTATTACCGATTGCGCCAAGCTGGTATCATTCAGCAGCAACAGCTCTTTCACAGCATGGTCGCCTTAGTTTTTGCAGTCTACTTACTGCTCTATGGCTACAAGACCTTGCCGATTGTCTTTCCAGTCACTTTAGGGATTTGGCTGATCTATCGTTCGATTTTAAATTTCCGAAAAGCCAATTTCTACTCGAGAAAGGTTGAAGAACTATCCAAGCGATATATTTTCTTTGCTTTGATCCAACTCTTTACTGGCCTATTTTTAATTGTCAGTCCGTTGTCCATCAGTGTTTTTCTACTTAATATTATTGGATTGATTTTCCTTGTCCTAGGTCTTCAATCCTTCAGTTTCTTGTTAAAAAGTTGAGAAAAGTTACGTGCAAACCTTTGCGTTTGACAAAAAGTCTGATATAATAGAACTGTAAGTGTTTACAGGTTGAAAGGAGTAATAGATGTCTAAAAAAATTATTGGGATTGACCTTGGAGGAACTTCGATCAAATTTGCCATTCTTACCTTGGATGGAGAGGTTCAAGAAAAATGGTCTATTAAAACAAATATCTTGGATGAAGGTAGTCATATTGTAGATGATATGATCGAATCAATCGCGCATCGTTTGAAGATGCTTGGGCTTGATGCTTCTGAGTTTCAAGGAATTGGAATGGGATCACCTGGTGTCGTTGACCGTGAAAAAGGTACAGTTATCGGTGCCTACAACTTGAACTGGAAGACCCTTCAACCAGTCAAAGAAAAGATCGAAAGTGCCCTTCATATTCCATTCTTCATTGATAATGATGCCAACGTTGCTGCTTTGGGTGAACGTTGGAAAGGAGCTGGTGAAAACCAACCAGATGTTGTTTTCATGACTCTTGGAACAGGCGTCGGCGGGGGAATCGTCGCTGAAGGTCGCCTCTTACATGGTGTGCGTGGAGCAGCTGGTGAGCTTGGTCATATCACTGTTGATTTTGATGATCCAATTCAATGTACCTGTGGTAAAAAAGGATGTCTCGAAACGGTTGCATCTGCAACTGGTATCGTCAACTTGACTCGTCGTTATGCGGATGAGTACGAGGGAGATTCTCAATTGAAAGTCTTGATCGACAATGGTGAAGAAGTGACCGCTAAAACTGTCTTTGATCTAGCAAAAGAGGGTGATGCTCTTGCTTTGATCGTTTATAAGAACTTCTCACGTTACCTTGGGCTTGCTGCTGCCAACATTGGTTCAACTTTAAATCCATCTAAGATCGTTATCGGTGGTGGAGTTTCGGCTGCAGGTGAATTCCTTTTGGAAGGAGTGCGCAAAGTCTTTGAAGAAAACTCATTCCCACAAGTGCGTGAATCAACACAATTGGCTCTTGCTACCTTGGGAAATGATGCCGGTGTCATCGGTGCTGCATCCCTTGTTTTACAATGAGACGTCAAGTAGGAGATCTAGCAGATGCTTGCATCTCCTTTTTTTCTTTGTCCTGTGTTATAATGAAGGCAAAACTGGATTCAAGGAGTGTATATGACAAAAGCAGATATAGTATTTAAAGAATATATTCGTAAAATTATGGAAGAAGGGGTCTGGTCAGAGCAAGCGCGTCCCAAATACAAGGATGGCAGAACTGCCAACTCCAAGTACATCACGGGAGCCTTTATGGAATTTGATCTCGCAAAAGGCGAATTTCCTATCACCACCCTTCGTCCCATCGCTATAAAGTCAGCCATCAAAGAGATGCTCTGGATTTATCAAGATCAGTCTAATAGTTTAGATGTCTTAGAAGAAAAATACAATGTCCATTACTGGAATGACTGGGAAGTTGGAGATAGCCGGACGATTGGACAGCGCTATGGAGCAGTGGTCAAAAAGCATGACATTACGAATAAGATTCTCAAACAATTAGAAGCCAATCCTTGGAATCGTCGCAATATCATCTCGCTCTGGGATTATGATGCTTTTGAGGAGACAGAAGGACTCTTGCCATGTGCTTTTCAGACCATGTTTGACGTGCGTCGCGTAGAAGGAGAGATCTATCTAGATGCAACCCTGACCCAGCGTTCTAATGATATGTTGGTAGCCCACCATATTAATGCCATGCAATATGTAGCCCTTCAGATGATGATTGCCAAACACTTTGGTTGGAAGGTAGGGAAGTTCTTTTACTTCATTAATAACCTTCATATCTATGATAATCAATTTGAACAAGCAGAAGAATTGCTCCGTCGTGAGGCGACTAATTGTCAGCCTTGCTTGGTTTTGAATGTACCAGATGGAACCAATTTCTTTGACATCAAACCAGAAGATTTTGAATTGGTCAATTATGATCCAGTTAAACCACAGTTGAAGTTCGACCTTGCGATTTAAATTTAAAAATGTTGTTTTTTTCTACTCATTTTTCGGATTTGCAAAACGCAAAATGAAGACTAAGCTAACTTGTGGCTAAGAAAAACCGCGAATTCCTCGCGGTTTTTTCTGTTTGTATTTTAAAAATATCCTCCAAACTAGATAGTTGAAATCTGTCTTTTATAAGAAAATTTGATAAAATAGAAGTATCAGTGTAAAGGATGAGAGAATGAAAAAGATTATTGGTATCTGGGCTCAAACTGAAAATGGCATTATTGGAAAGGACCAAGTCATGCCTTGGCATCTGCCAGCTGAGCTTCAGCATTTCAAAGAAACGACCATGGGACAAGCAATTCTCATGGGAAGAGTGACCTTTGATGGAATGAATAAAAGGGTTCTACCAGGTCGGACCAGCATTATCTTAACGCAAGATCAAGCCTATGATGCTGAAAATGACGCTGTACTCGTCATGCACAGCAAGGAAGAAGTCTTGGACTGGTTTCAGAACCAAGAGAAGAATCTTTACATTATTGGAGGCAGTCAGATTTTAAGGCTCTTTTCTGACCAGCTAGAAGAGGTGATCCAGACCATGATTCATGCAGATATGGATGGCGATACATTGGCACCAACATTTGAAGAGAACCGCTATGAAAGAGTACGTCAAGTCCATCATCCAAAAGATGAGAAGAATCCATATGATTTTACTGTCACCTATTACAAGAGAAAGGATTTAGATTAATGGAGCGAAGTGTCTTTGGTTTTTTTACAGCTGTCTTGTGCGTCATCTGTATGATTTGTGCCTTACAAACTTTTCGTAAAAAACGGTTTGGCCTCGCTATTTTATTCTTACTAAATGCTTTTACCAATCTTGTGAATTCTATTCACGCCTTTTACATGACCTTATTTTAAACTAAATAGAAATAGAAAATGACAGAAAGAGGAAATACATGCCAACGAATCAAAATAATGATATGATGGTTTATTGTTCATTTTGCGGAAAGAGTCAAGATGAAGTCCAAAAAATCATTGCAGGGAACAATGCGTTTATCTGTAATGAATGTGTAGAGTTAGCACAAGAAATTATTCGTGAGGAGCTAGCAGAAGAAGTTCTTGCAGACCTTAGTGAAGTTCCAAAACCAATCGAATTGCTCAATATCTTGAACCACTATGTGATCGGTCAAGATCGTGCCAAACGTGCCCTTGCTGTAGCAGTATACAACCACTACAAACGCATTAACTTCCACGATACGCGCGAAGATGAGACAGATGTTGAATTACAAAAATCAAACATCCTCATGATTGGACCGACTGGTTCAGGTAAGACTTTCTTGGCCCAGACCTTAGCACGTAGCTTGAATGTCCCATTTGCTATTGCCGATGCAACAGCCTTGACAGAAGCTGGTTATGTGGGAGAAGACGTTGAAAACATTCTCTTGAAACTTCTTCAAGCAGCTGATTTCAACATCGAGCGTGCAGAACGAGGCATTATCTACGTCGATGAAATTGATAAGATTGCTAAGAAAAGTGAAAATGTCTCTATCACACGTGACGTTTCTGGTGAAGGGGTGCAACAAGCTCTCTTGAAGATTATCGAAGGCACCGTCGCTAGTGTACCACCTCAAGGGGGACGTAAACACCCTCAACAAGAGATGATCCAAGTGGATACCAAGAACATCCTCTTTATCGTAGGTGGGGCTTTTGATGGGATCGAAGAAATTGTCAAGCAACGTCTCGGTGAAAAAGTCATCGGTTTCGGTAAGAACAATAAAGCTATTGATGAATCAAGCTCTTACATGCAAGAAATCGTTGCGGAAGATATTCAAAAATTTGGGATTATCCCAGAATTGATCGGACGTCTTCCAGTCTTTGCTGCTCTTGAGCAATTGACAGTTGACGACCTTGTCCGTATCTTGAAAGAGCCACGCAATGCCTTGGTAAAACAATACCAAACCTTGCTCTCTTATGATAACGTTGAATTGGAATTCGATGATGAAGCTCTTCAAGAAATTGCTAATAAGGCCATCGAAAGAAAAACAGGAGCTCGTGGACTTCGTTCGATTATCGAAGAAACGATGATGGATGTCATGTTTGAAATTCCAAGTCAAGAAGATGTCAAACTTGTCCGAATCACAAAAGAAGCTGTAGATGGAACTGAAAAACCAATTCTTGAAACAGCCTAGAAAGATAAAATATGGAAATTAACACACATAATGCGGATATCCTCTTAAGCGCTGCAAATAAGAGTCATTATCCTCAAGATGAGATTCCAGAAGTTGCACTTGCCGGTCGATCCAATGTCGGCAAGTCTTCTTTTATTAATACTCTCTTAAACCGAAAGAACCTGGCCAGAACATCTGGGAAACCAGGAAAAACCCAATTGCTCAATTTCTTCAATATCGATGATAAACTCCGTTTGGTAGACGTACCTGGTTATGGCTATGCACGTGTCTCTAAAAAAGAGCGCGAGAAGTGGGGGCGGATGATTGAAGAATACCTCACTAGTCGTGAGAACTTAAAAGCAGTCGTTAGCCTAGTCGATTTTCGTCATGAACCTTCAGCAGATGATGTCCAGATGTATGAATTCTTAAAATATTATGAGATCCCTGTGATCTTAGTTGCTACTAAAGCAGATAAGATTCCGCGTGGAAAATGGAATAAACACGAATCGATCATCAAGAAAAAACTAGATTTTGATCCAGCTGACACCTTTATCGTTTTCTCTTCTGTAACCCGGGAAGGACTAGAGAAGTCATGGGATGCTATTTTAGAAAATGCGTTTTACGAAATAAATTGAAATGACATGAAAATGTCATTTTTATTTTGGATTTATCTCGCAATTGTAATACAAGTGTAATAAAATCTTCCTTGTTTTTGTCGCATTATATGGTATAATTTATATAAAGATAAAAGATGATAAAAAATTAATTGGAGATAAATAGTATAATGAAAAAGAAAATACGAAATAAGACGAAATTGTTTAGTTTGATTGTTTCGGTATTAGCAGTGGGGACATTTGTCGCTGCTATGAGTGAGCACGTAACGTCAGTTGGTGCAAACGATGGAACTTACCAAACGTATTCAGATCCTACAGAAGCTTTTATTTCACAAATTGGAGAGTCTGCTCGTCAACTCGGTCAAGAGAATGACCTTTATGCCTCTGTAATGATTGCCCAAGCTATTCTTGAAAGTGGATCAGGTCAGTCTGGCTTGTCTTCTTACCCCCATTACAACCTTTTTGGTATTAAAGGAAGTTATGCTGGTCAATCTGCCGTAATGCAAACGTGGGAAGATGATGGTGCAGGAAATGCTTATACAATTAATGATGCGTTCCGTTCTTATCCTTCTTATTATGAATCATTGCAAGACTATGTAGCTGTTTTGAAACAAGGACATTTTGCAGGGGCTTGGAAAAGCAACACATCTAGTTACCAAGATGCAACAGCGGCTTTGACTGGTGTTTATGCTACCGATACAAGTTACTACGCAAAACTAAACCACATCATTGAAACTTATAATTTGACTCAATATGATTCACCTAATGTTCAGGGTGGTATTACAGGTACGGTATACAATCCTTATCGTCAACAGTTCACTTCTCAAGAAATCCTTAATTTGGATATTGCTTGGGCTAATCGTTTAAATTGATACAAAAAAAGCAGACATGGTCTGCTTTTTTTGTAGATGTTATTGATATACGAGCGAAATAAATCGAATTTTTGGATTGTCAAAATTTGTATTGCAAACCTTTTCAAAAGCCTCTTTCTATGCTATAATGATTTTATTCACAAACATTTTATAAGGAGATTTTTATGTCTGAATCTAATTTCATTCAAAAAGTAGGAGCTGCTTGTAATAAGAAAGAGGACCTTTATCAGAAGTCCAAAACTCGGTATGCTGTTCGTTCTATTTTTGCTGGAGGTTTTCTTACTTTAAGTACTGCAGTCGGTGCAGTTGCCGCAGACTTGTTGAATACCTTCTTACCTGGATCTGGTCGTTTTCTATTCCCATTCATCTTTGCCTGGGGCTTGGTTTACCTCTTATTCTTAAATGCGGAATTAACCACCTCAAATATGATGTATTTGACGGCGGGAACCTATCTAAAGAAAATTCATTGGAAGAAAGCTTTGGAAATTCTTCTTTATTGTACCTTTTTTAATTTAATTGGTGCTTTAATCGTCGCTTTTCTTTTCAATCAAACAACTGCCTTTGCACATATCGATCCAAAAGGTTTCCTAGCCACGGTAGCAGAAAATAAACTCCAACGAAGCAATCAAGTGGTTTTCTTTGAAGGGGTTATTGCCAATATCTTTGTAAATATTGCTATTCTTTCTTATCTATATTTCAAAGATGAAACA
Organism: Streptococcus sp. SP1; assembly: GCF_030440005.1. Taxonomy (NCBI): domain Bacteria; kingdom Bacillati; phylum Bacillota; class Bacilli; order Lactobacillales; family Streptococcaceae; genus Streptococcus; species Streptococcus sp. SP1. Next base: position 101,505 of record NZ_JAQFJJ010000002.1, on the reverse strand, counting down.
GCCAAGGTGCTCTTAGCCCTTTCTGCTATTTATATGTTTGTCTTTATGACCAATGAACACTTGGCAGCAAACTTTGCTTCTTTCTCATTATTGAGCTTTAATTCAGTTTCTAGTCAATTGCCGCATTTTGAGTTTTTAAATATTTTACGTCATTATAGCGTCACCTTCTTTGCCAACTGGGTAGGAGGAGGAGTCCTAATGGGACTAGCCTATGCTTGGTTGAATAATATCAAGAGTCTCTACAACGATTAAAAAATATAAAAAAAGTTTGCAAAAGTACTTGCATTCTTTTTTTATATGTGATAAACTAATCTACGGTTTGAAAAAACTGCCTAAGACAGTAGGGGAGCTCGACTCATAAAGATCCTACCGAGGACAAAACGTATCAATTAAAAGAAGCGTATTGTACTTTCGTGTCTAGGTTTGGGCGCGTTTTTCTTTTGGAAAAATTCCCCAAGCAAAATAATTACGGAGGTGAACACACTAATGAGTGAAGCAATTATTGCTAAAAAAGCGGAACTAGTTGACGTAGTAGCTGAAAAAATGAAAGCTGCTGCATCAATCGTCGTTGTAGATTCTCGCGGTTTGACAGTTGAGCAAGATACAGTTCTCCGTCGCAACCTTCGCGAAAGCGAAGTTGAGTTTAAAGTTATCAAAAACTCAATCTTGCGTCGTGCAGCTGAAAAAGCTGGTCTTGAAGATCTTGCATCTGTATTCGTTGGACCATCTGCAGTAGCATTTTCAAATGAAGATGTTATCGCACCTGCGAAAATTTTGAACGATTTTTCTAAAGACGCTGAAGCACTTGAAATTAAAGGTGGTGCAATCGAAGGCGCTGTCGCATCTAAAGAAGAGATTCTTGCACTTGCAACTCTTCCAAACCGCGAAGGACTTCTTTCTATGCTCCTTTCTGTACTTCAAGCGCCAGTGCGCAACGTTGCTCTTGCAGTCAAAGCGGTTGCAGACAACAAAGAAGACGCAGCTTAATCTTAAGCTACGCAGCGTAGCCTAGCTACAAAAAATAAAAATATAAAATTAAAACTTATTTGGAGGAAATAACAATGGCATTGAACATTGAAAACATTATTGCTGAAATTAAAGAAGCTTCAATCCTTGAATTGAACGACCTTGTAAAAGCTATCGAAGAAGAATTTGGTGTAACTGCAGCTGCTCCTGTAGCTGTTGCTGCAGCTGGTGCTGCTGACGCTGGTGCTGCTAAAGATTCATTCGATATCGAATTGACATCTGCAGGCGACAAGAAAGTCGGCGTTATCAAAGTTGTACGTGAAATCACTGGTCTTGGTCTTAAAGAAGCTAAAGAACTTGTTGATGGTGCACCTGGCGTTATCAAAGAAGGTGTTGCTACAGCTGAAGCTGAAGAAATCAAAGCTAAATTGGAAGAAGCTGGAGCTTCAGTTACTCTTAAATAATAGAGTTTCCAATCAAAATGAAAACCGAGGTTTAGGCCTCGGTTTTTTTGTTTTTGAATGCGATGGGTAAGCCTGACTGATAATCTGCTCAAGCCTCTTAAAGCCATCGCTCACTACAAGAGAAACCTGTTAGATTCCTTGATTTTGAAGCTTGTCTAACAGGATGGACCAAGAAGCATTGTTTTCATTTGGGGCGATTTCATATCCAAGAACAACCTTCTGTCCTTCTGGTGTCATGCCAAGTACGATATGAATACATTCTTTACTAACGATTCCACGTCTTAATGGAAGATAGGTTCCGTCAAGAAATAAAACAGAGTAATTGGCTTCTAAACTTCGCTCATGAAAAGCAGCGACATTCTCCTAGGTTGCTTTTGAGATATTAGAAATTGTGGCAGAACTATAGTAATGACCATACATTCGCTCGATAATATCACTAATTTCTCGAGTCGTTACGCCAGTTTGATAGAGTTTGATAACCATCTCTTCCAAGTGGTCATCTCGCGTCCATAGGAGGGGATCAAAGCTGGACTAAAGTTCCCATTACAATCTCTTGGAATAGTTAACTGAACAGTCCCATATTTGGTTTCAAATTTCCGTGAATAGGTTCCGTTTCGACTATTGCCAGAATTATAGCCTACTTTTTCGTAAGGCTGATAACTCTGCTTGAAGCAGATCATTCAAAGCTGTTTCAAGAGAAGTACGGAAAAATTCATCAATATTTTGCTTTTGGGCTAGGAAGTTAAGCAAGTCTGTGGTAAACTGAGTCATAGGAATAAATCTCTTTCTAGTAATCTGTTGCAACTCTACTATAACGGATTTATTCTTTTTTGTGTTTACACAACTTATTTTACACTACCCTCACTTTATATTGATTAGATAAATATACTACAAGAGTATTACATTTGTAATATTTCATTGCCGTGAGTCTGAATTGTTGTTATAATAGGTTTAATCTAACTAAAAAGGAGAAGATGATGAAAAATTTTAAACGTCTTATATTAGCGCTTGTAGCTGTCTTTGCAGCAGTCCTTCTTGTAGCTTGTGGCGCCAAAAGTGATAATGGAACTTATGTTTTTGAGCCAAGCAAAGAAGAGGCTAATAAAATGCTTCCAGAAGAGCTTCAGGGATTGGCTGGTGATGTCAATGTAAAAATTTCGATTGCTATTCAGGGGGATAAGGCTGAATACAAGAGTGAAACTGAATTTGCTGGTAATAAAAAAGAAAGTAAGTATGAGTATAAAGTCGACCAAAAGGCAAAAACTATGAAATATGAAGAACAAGGCATGAAAGTAGAGCTTTCTTATGAAATTTCTAATGATGTATTGACGATAAAGAAAGTTAAAAACTCTGTCGTTAGCGATAATGATTTTTTCAGCAATTACATGAAAGTTGCTAAATTCAAAAAAGTTAAATAATCCATCAGGGCGGGATTTACATCCTGCCTTTTTATTTTTCTTTGTTTATGAAAGAAATATTACAAGAATATGACATTTATAAACTTTCATTGCCGTGTACCTGAATTGTTGCTATAATAGGTTTAACCTATCTAATAAAGGAGAAATTATGAAAAACTTTAAACGTATTCTTTTAGCTTTCGTTGCAGTTTTTGCAGCAGTCCTCTTGGTGGCATGTGGTGCCAAAAGTGACAACGGGACTTATGTCTACAAACCTGCAAAATCTGAAGTGAAGGAAATCCTTGAAGAACAAGGTGCTCCAAGTTCAAGTGTTGATGCATTGATCGACAATGTTAAATTGGAAGTTTCAGTAACCATCAAAGACGACAAAGGTAGCCTTAAAATTAAAGGTGAAATGATGGGACAAAAGACAGACCAATCATTTGATATGAAAGTTGATCAAAAATCTAAAACCCTTCAATCTGAAAATGGGAAAGGCGAAAAGGTTAAATACAAAGTATCTGGAGATGTATTCACTTTTGATTTATCTGGTGAGAAGAGTTCAGGTCATGAAGCCACTTTGGAAATGTTCAAAAACGCTAAATTCAAACGTACAAAATAATGTAAGAGAAGAGCAGAGGGGATCTGCTCTTTTTTCTTCTTTAAAACATCTTGAATCGGTATTAAAATAATGGTAAAATATGATTAGAAAGTACATTAGGAGATTGATTATGAAAAATATTAAACGTATTCTTTTAACTTTCGTTGCAGTTTTTGCAGCAGTCCTCTTGGTGGCTTGTGGTGCCAAAAGTGATAACGGGACTTATGTCTACAAACCATCAAAAACTGAACTCAAGAAAATTCTTGAGGAGCAAGGCTTATCGGGTAGTCAATTAGAGTCTATTGGAGACGTTATTAATTTTGAAGTTTCTATTAAGATCAAAGATTCTAAAGGAACCCTCAGCATCGCGGGTGAAGTCGCTGGTCAAAAGAATGAGCGATCTTATGATGTCAAAATCAATCAAAAAGAGAAAACAATCGCGTCAAAAGATGGTAGTGGAGAAAAGATTACATACAAGGTCGATGGTGACTATTTGACATTTGATCTTTCTAAGTTAAGTAATAGCAACCAAGGGGATCTTATGATTCTTAAAAATGCTAAACTCAAACGCACAAAATAATGCAAGTGAAGAGCGGGGAAACCTGCTCTTTTGCTTTACTTTTATGACTGGTTTGATATAATGAATGAGACTACAGATGGGACTGGGGCAGGAATGATTTTCTTTGAAAATGATTTCGTCTCGCTCCCTCTTTTCTGTGTGATCAAGGAAATTATTTATGGAAAAGGAGAAACATCTATGCTATATATTTGGTCTTACTTGAAAAAGTATCCCAAGTGGCTAGCCCTGAATCTATTTTCGGCGGTCCTGTTTGTTATTGTCAATTTGGGCTTGCCAACGATTCTAGCTCGCATGATTGATGAGGGGATTAACCCGCGTGATGTGAATCGGCTGTATTTCTGGGGCTGGGTCATGTTTGCCATTATTTTGCTTGGGATTGTGGGGCGGATTATCCTGTCTTACGCGGTTGGCCAGCTAACGACCACCATGGTCCGCGATATGCGCAATGACCTCTATGCCAAGTTACAGGAGTACTCGCATCGCGAGTATGAGCAAATCGGAGTATCGTCATTGGTCACTCGCTTGACTTCGGATGCCTTTGTTTTGATGCAGTTTGCGGATTCTATGTTGAAGATGGGGGTCATCACACCCTTGATGATGGTTTCCAGTGTTCTCTTGATTCTGACAACTAGTCCTTCTTTAGCGTGGATTGTAGCGGTTTCTGTACCATTTCTTGCTGTCGTCGTCTGGTATGTAGCAGTTAAGACACGTCCTCTTTCTGAGAAACAACAAAAGACCCTCGACCATCTCAACCAGTTTGCACGTGAAAATTTGACAGGACTTCGTGTGATTCGTGCCTTTGCCCGTGAAGAATTCCAGGAAGAGAAATTTGCGGCTGAAAATGAAGTCTACGCAGAAAACTCGAATAAATTGTTCAAACTAACTGGTTTGACAGAACCCCTATTTGTGCAGATCATCATTGCTATGATTGTGGCGATTGTCTGGTTTGCTTTGGATCCTCTTCATGACGGTAGTTTGAAAATTGGGGATCTGGTTGCCTTTATTGAGTATAGCTTCCACGCGCTCTTGTCTTTCCTCTTTTTAGCCAATCTCTTTACCATGTATCCTCGTACTGCGGTTTCTAGCCGTCGTCTCAAGGAAATCATGGACATGCCCATTTCGATTGATCCGAATGAGAATGGTGTAACAGAGACAGCATCTCGTGGCTATTTGGAATTTGACAATGTCACCTTTGCTTATCCAGGTGAGACGGAGAGTCCAGTTCTTCACAACATTTCCTTTCAGGCCAAACCTGGCGAAACGATCGCCTTTATCGGATCGACAGGTTCTGGGAAATCTTCACTTGTGCAGTTGATTCCTCGATTCTATGATGTAACACTTGGAAAGATTTTGGTCGACGGCGTGGATGTACGTGACTACAATCTCAAGGCCCTTCGCCAAAAGATCGGTTTTATTCCGCAAAAGGCCTTACTCTTTACTGGAACCATTGCTGAAAACCTTCGTTATGGGAAAGAAGACGCATCTGTACAAGAGCTAGAACAAGCAGCAGATATTTCCCAAGCTAAGGAATTTATTGACAGTCGCGAGGAAGGCTTTGATACGCATTTGGCAGAAGGCGGAAGTAACCTTTCAGGTGGTCAAAAACAACGCTTGTCCATTGCTCGTGCTGTTGTCAAAGATCCAGATGTCTTTATTTTTGATGATTCCTTCTCTGCCTTGGACTACAAGACGGATGCTACTTTGCGGAAGCGTCTCAAAGAAGTCACAGGAGATGCGACTGTCTTGATTGTAGCGCAACGTGTGGGAACCATTATGGATGCGGATCAAATTATTGTTTTGGACCATGGAGAGATCGTTGGTAGAGGAACCCACGATGAATTGATGGAAAGTAATGAGATCTATCGTGAGATCGCTAATTCGCAGCTCGATAGTCCATCATTGACAGAAGAATAGAAAGGAGAAGCAGATGAAACAAGAACAAAACAGTTTTAGTAGACTATGGACTTACTTGAGAGCCTATCGCTTGGAAGTTTGCTTGTCCATTTTCTTAAAAATCCTGAGTGTCGTCATGAGTGTTGTCGAACCCTTTGTTTTGGGGCTTGCTATTACGGAGTTAACAAAAAATCTCATGGATATGGCAAAAGGCCTTTCGGGAGCAAGTCTGAATACCTCCTATATCGCTATCATTATGACGCTCTATCTATTCCGTGGGGTCCTCTATGAGTTGGGATCTTATTATTCCAACTATTTTATGACCAATGCTGTTCAAAAGACCGTTCAGGACATGCGAAATGATTTGTCTCATAAAATCAATCACATTCCGGTTTCCTATTTTGACCGGCATCAGTTTGGTGATTTGTTAGGACGTTTTACTAGCGATGTCGAAACAGTCTCGAATGCCTTGCAACAGTCCTTCTTACAAATCGTTAATGCCATCTTTACCTTGCTTTTTGTCATCAGCATGGTTTTGTACTTAAATATCCAATTGGGGATGGTGGTGATCTTGTCCATTCCGATCACTTATTTCAGTGCTCGATTTATCATGAAAAAATCTCAGCCTTACTTTAAAGAGCAGGCAGATGTTTTGGGGGCAATGAACGGCTTTGTGCAAGAGAATTTAACAGGCTTTAATGTCCTTAAGCTCTACGTCCGGGAAAAATCTTCCCAAGAAGAGTTTCACGATATTACCCATCACCTTCAAAAAGTAGGATTCAAGGCTAATTTCATTTCTGGCTTAATGATGCCGATTTTAAATGGAATTTCTGATTTGACTTACCTTATTATCGCTTTGATGGGTGGTTTGCAAGTGTTAGAAGGACGTTTGACTGTCGGGAATATGCAGGCCTTCGTTCAATATGTTTGGCAGATTAACCAACCCATTCAAAACTTGACCCAATTGGCAGGACAGCTACAAAGTGCCAAATCGTCTCTAGACCGGATTTTCCAAGTCATGGATGAACCAGATGAAGTAGCAGATGTGACAGAAATCCTCTCTGGAGATTTGACAGGTCAGGTTAGCTTTAAAAACGTTGATTTCCAATATGTAGCAGACAAACCATTGATTCGTGATTTCAACCTAGAAGTCAAACCAGGTGAAATGGTGGCCATTGTCGGACCGACTGGAGCAGGGAAAACAACCCTGATTAATTTGCTGATGCGCTTTTACGATGTGACTGCAGGATCAATTACAGTCGATGGTCATGATATTCGTCATCTATCTCGCCAAGATTACCGCAAACAATTCGGAATGGTGCTTCAGGATGCTTGGTTATATGAAGGAACCATCAAAGAAAACCTTCGCTTTGGTAATCTCGAAGCAACGGATGAAGAAATTGTTGAAGCTGCAAAGGCAGCCAATGTCGATCACTTTATCAGGACGCTTCCTGGTGGTTACAATATGGAAATGAACCAGGAGTCTAGCAATATTTCTCTTGGGCAAAAGCAACTTCTAACTATTGCGCGTGCGCTCCTAGCGGATCCTAAAATCTTGATTTTGGATGAAGCGACGTCTTCTGTCGATACGCGTTTAGAGCTCTTGATTCAAAAAGCGATGAAGAATTTGATGAAAGGGCGGACTAGCTTTGTCATTGCTCACCGCTTGTCTACCATTCAAGAAGCAGATAAAATCCTTGTCCTCAAAGATGGCCAAATCATCGAGCAAGGAAACCACCAATCCTTGTTAGCAGATAAAGGATTATACTATGAGCTCTACAATAGCCAATTTTCAAATAAAAAAGCGGAATAAGCTAAAGAGGTTGAGACTGGATTTCTCAACCTCTTTTCTATATAAATCCTTTTGCAAAAAATGAAACTATTAGATCATTGCCTCCTTTCATTGACAGTGAGAAGGCTTATCGGTATACTAGGTATAATCTAATTAGGAGGCCACCATGATGATTCGACCCGTTCAGCTTAGCGATGCAGCAGCTATCCGAGCGATTTACCAACCTTATGTAACAGAGACAGCCATTACCTTTGAGGTCGATGTGCCGACTGTCCAGGAGTTTGAAAGCCGCATCACAAAAACGCTGACCCAATTTCCTTATTTGGTCGCAGAAGTTGATGGGAAAGTTGTGGGGTATGCCTATGCTTCGACTTATTATGCACGCGCTGCCTATGATTGGACCACTGAATTGTCTATTTATGTAGCCAAAGAGGCGCATGGACAAGGGATTGGATCGGCCCTTTATACGGCCTTAGAAGAGGAGTTACAAGCACGAGGCTACTTACGCTTTCTGGCTTGTATCGCAGTTCCAAATGAAGCGAGCATTTCCATGCATGAAAAGCGGGGCTATGTCCAAGTCGCTCATTTCCCAAAGATTGGCTATAAGTTTAACAAATGGCATGATATCGTCTGGATGCAAAAGACCATAGACGGTCCTGTTAGGAAAATACGGTAGAAATCACGACATTTGTAAATTGCAATAGCTAATTATCCCTGACTTTTTCATAGGCTAAAATGATACTAATAAAATTACTGAAAGAGACCGGAAAGTTGTGATGGTCTCCCCTACATGAAAGGAGCCTATATGACTCAAGAACAAAGTGCTAGGCTGTTACCTCAAAAGCCCTCCAGATGGGCCAAAATTCTACTTAACCGAAAGGTTCCCATCCTCCTGTTCTTCTTACTGGAATTGGCCTTTCTTGTCTATTCATATCTCAGCCTACAAGAGCATTTCCCATCCATTATCTTATGGGAACACTTGTTGAGTGTCTTTACCTTCTTTTACTTGCTCAATCGTTCCATGGATTCTCGTTCCAAACTGTCCTGGATAATTATCATTGCCCTCTTTCCAATTTTTGGGACGGCTCTGCTCTATTTTTCGTTAGCTGATTTAGGTGTAAGACGCTTGAAGAAACGGCTTGAGGATGCTACAGTGCAGGCATCCAACCATTTAAGCACCGATCCAGAAGTTGCTGATTATTTATCCCAAAGTGATCGCCAATTACAGAAATTAGCTAATTTTTTGGAGCATAGTCCAGCACAGTTCCCTATCTACAGAGACACAGAGGTTACCTATTTTCCACTTGGAGATGACATGCTACCAGCCTTATTAGAGGATTTGAAAAAGGCGGAGCGTTCTATCTTCATGGAATATTTCATCATTGACGAAGGGATCATGTGGGGTGAGATTTTAGCCATTTTGGAGGAGAAGGCCAAGGCAGGTCTGGACGTTCGTGTCATGTTTGATGGAATGAATGAGATGACTACCTTGTCCTATGATTATATTGAGCGCTTGCACAAGGTTGGTATTAAAGCTCAGGCCTTCTCACCAGTCAAGCCCATTCTATCAACCTATTACAATTACCGAGACCATCGAAAGATTACAGTGATTGATGGTCAAGTTGCTTACACTGGTGGCGTTAATATTGCTGATGAGTATGTCAATAAACGAGAACGCTTTGGTCTTTGGAAGGACACGGCCCTTCGCTTAGATGGTTCAGCAGTTCAAACACTGAAAGCTCTCTTTTTGACCATGTGGACAGTGACTGGAATAGAGGATAAAACGGATATGGAGCACTATCTACAAGAAAAACCTCAACAAAGAAAGAGTCAGGGCTTTGTACTCCCTTATGGCAATTCACCGTTGACTTATCATAAGGTGGCTGAGGATGTTTATCTTCATTTACTGAATACATCGACCGATTATGTTCACATCATGACGCCGTATCTGATCTTGGATGACGAATTGATTAGAGCTATGACTTTCGCGGCCAAACGAGGAGTAGAAGTTTGGATCATTATGCCAGGGATTCCAGATAAACAGTATGCCTTTGATATTGCGACGACCTATTTTAAAGTGCTCTTGGATGCTGGCGTCCGTATTTTCCGTTATACCCCAGGCTTTGTCCATGCTAAGGTATATGTTTCTGATAGCCAACAAGCTGTGGTAGGAACCATTAATACAGACTACCGAAGTCTCTATCAAAATTTCGAAGATGGGGTTTATCTCTACAATAATCTGGAAGTGCTTAAAATTGAAGAAGATTTTGAGAAAACCCAGGCTCTCTCAGAGGAAGTTACTCTGGAAAGTTTGTCAAAAATGCCTATGGCTCATCGTCTAGGTGGTTATCTCTTTTCTCTGATTGGACCTTTGATGTAAAAAAGGAGGAATCATATGGATACAAAGATTCTTTTGAAATTGTTAGAAGACCAAGCTGATCCAGCGAAAGTCCCAGCAATGGAAGCTTATATGAAAAATAAATTCAGCTTTCTTGGCGTTCAAAAACCAATTCTCAAAAAGATTGAAAGAGATTTTTTTAAGCCTTTCATAAAGGATCCAATTGATTGGGCTTTTGTGGAAGAGTGTTGGCAGCAACCCTACCGTGAGTTCCAATATATTGCTATGGATTATCTGGATAAAAAGAAGAAGGAGCTTAGACCTGAAGATTTTCCAAAGCTAAAGGAATTGGCTCAAACCAAATCATGGTGGGACAGTATAGATCAATTGGACCTTATCATCGGAGAGATTACTTTTCACTATCCAGAAACCAAGCAGGTTATGCTGGATTGGAGTAAGGATCAGGACTTTTGGTTGAGGCGGATTGCCATTGATCACCAGCTTATGAGGAAAGAAAAAACAGATACGGATTTGTTAGAAAAAGTGATCCTCAATAATCTAGGTCAAAGCGAGTTCTTTATAAATAAGGCAATCGGCTGGAGTTTACGCAATTATTCCAAGGTTAATCCGGATTGGGTAGGGGCCTTTATCGACCGCTATCGAGAGCAGTTATCTCCTTTGAGTATTCGAGAAGGAAGCAAGTACCTACCTTCTTGACAGTTTGTGGATGTTCATGGTAAACTAGTTTCATGCGATGAGTCGATTGGCTCTTAGGAGCCTTTTGCGCTGAGGAGGTCTACATTCAATTGTAACGCAGGAGCGGACCTTGAACAGTTGTGTGAACCGGCTGTTCTCACCGAAAGGTGCCTCAAATCCTGGTCTTCGGATCAGGATTTTTTTGTACCTTCAAAGGACCAAAACTATTATAATACAGTTGCTACAAAGTTATGTTGGTGTTATAATATAGTAAAGTGCCTAGGTCAGAAAGGAGTGGAGTTGATTGGGAGATTTCTATCATTCTAATGATTCAGCATCTACAGACTATTCGCAAAAAATTGAAGAGCTTGAAAACTCCAAACAATTTCAGGAGGCTATCGGATTGATCCGAGAACAGATGAAGAACAATCTTCAGTGGAATGTTTTGCGATCTTTTGGTATTATCTGCGCCATACTGTCTCTCATTTTATTGCGTTTTGCAGCTATTCCTTTGATCCTTTTAGTTGTTGGTTTGTATTATTGGCCGCAATATAAAAAACGAAAAGCCTTGTTTGGGGATCGAATTCGTTCGAACGATGAGATCTATCTTGATGATATCCTGTCGCCTGTATTAAAGGAAGTTTTTCCTAAGGCTTCGATCAAAGAGGACGGTTCCATCCCTTCTGAAGCTCTCTCGCATTTATGTCCTCGGTCGACTGATTTTCTATGTTTCAAGAACTATCGTTTCATGATGACAAAGAGCTAACGGTGTCAAATCTCTATGCCCATCATACGGAGACTCGTTACCGGACATCTAATGGACATACGAGGACGGAACATGTGGAAGTTACAGATTTTCTTGGACAAGTGTTCTCTTTATGTCTACCGATCAATTTCTCCGGTCATCTTCGGGTTGTGCCAACCAAGAAATCCTTTCTTTTTAAGAGGGAGGTGAATGGGGTTTATCCTGGAGCCAGAGGAAATGAAGTTCAGATTGAAACCGAGGATATTCGCAATAACGAGAATTACAATATCTACTGTACGGATGAACTGTCTGCCCGTAAATTTCTCACCCCTAAGATGCTGGAATGGTTTGATCGACAAATTTCTCAAAATGCCATGTGTGTATTTTTGAAAGACAAGAAACTATTTATTTCTTTGTATACCGATCGCTATATCTTTCCAACTCCTCAAAAACCGGAAGATATTGATCAACTATCTTTGGTGTCTGAATATCATAAATTATGCAGAGAACTGGCTCTAATTAAAGAAATAACAGCAATTTTTGAAGGAGAAGCATCATGAATCTCATTATCGGCTTAATCATATTTGTTGCCCTATTGGCCATTTGGTTTATTAGTGTAGGAAATCGCCTCAATCGCTATCTAGTAACCATTGAAGAATCAAAGAGAACCGTTGATATCGTCCTCGTAAAACGCTATGATACCATTTCGGAAATGCTAAAAGTAGCCAAAGCCTATGCCAAACATGAACAACAGATTTTCACTGATTTAGTTGCTTTACGTCAAGGAGCATCTATCCAAGAATCCAACCAAGTTATTACCAATCAAAATGATGTCTTGGCACAAATTCGTGCAGTCGGTGAAAACTATCCAGAGCTCTTGTCTTCTAACCAATTCTTGACCTTGCAAAAGGAAATTGCTGACGAAAATGAAGATCTTGCTGCAGCGAAGCGAATTGTCAACAGTAATGTCAGCTACATCAATCAAGAAATTGTTTCATTTCCAGCGTCTATCGTAGCAGGTGTAAAGGGGATCCATCAAGTTCCATTTCTTGCTGAAGAAACACAAGGTAAGAAAGATTTAAGTGACTTGAACTATGACCTGAACTAAAGAGCTATTTATTATAAATAACCATTAAAAATCCTGGTCTTAGAATCAGGATTTTTTCCTTCTGTTGGTACTTTTCATTTATGCCAAAAAATTGTATAATAGTACAAATACTCAATTTTTAGAAAATTTTGAAAGAGGATTTACTATGGGATACACAGTTGCTGTTGTCGGTGCTACAGGTGCCGTTGGTGCTCAAATGATCAAAATGTTGGAAGAATCAACTCTTCCAATCGATAAGATTCGCTACCTTGCGTCTGCACGTTCTGCAGGAAAAGTCTTGCAATTTAAAGGGCAAGATGTAACCATTGAGGAAACGACTGAAGATGCTTTTGAAGGGGTTGATATTGCTCTGTTCTCAGCTGGTGGTTCAACATCTGCCAAATATGCACCTTATGCAGTGAAAGCAGGCGCAGTAGTGGTTGATAACACTTCTTATTTCCGTCAAAATCCGGATGTCCCATTGGTTGTTCCTGAAGTGAATGCACACGCGCTTGATGCTCATAACGGCATTATCTCTTGTCCAAACTGTTCAACCATTCAAATGATGGTCGCTCTTGAGCCAGTTCGTCAAAAATGGGGCTTGGACCGTATCATCGTGTCAACTTACCAAGCTGTTTCAGGTGCCGGTATGGGAGCTATTCTTGAAACCCAACGTGAGTTGAAGGAAGTCTTGAACGACGGGGTCAACCCACGCGATGTCAAAGCAGAAATCTTGCCATGTGGTGGTGATAAAAAACACTACCCAATTGCTTTCAACGCTCTTCCACAAATCGACGTCTTCACAGAAAATGACTATACTTACGAAGAAATGAAGATGACAAACGAAACTAAGAAAATCATGGAAGATGATAGCATTGCCGTTTCAGCTACATGTGTGCGTATTCCAGTCTTGTCAGCTCACTCAGAGTCAGTCTACATTGAAACAAAAGAAGTGGCACCAATTGACGAAGTAAAAGCTGCTATTGCAGAATTCCCAGGTGCAGTCCTTGAAGACGATGTTGCTCACCAAATCTACCCACAAGCGGTTAATGCGGTCGGTTCACGCGATACCTTCGTTGGACGGATTCGTAAAGACTTGGATGCTGAAAAAGGGATCCACATGTGGGTTGTTTCAGATAACCTTCTTAAAGGAGCTGCTTGGAACTCAGTCCAAATCGCAGAAACTCTTCACGAACGTGGACTCGTACGTCCAACAGCTGAATTGAAGTTTGAATTGAAATAGGGAGAAAAACAGAAATCAGTAACTCGAAGAGTTTGATTTCTTCCTCGCTATTTGGATTTAGTGCCCCCGCACAGTTGATTAGGTTATCTTTAGTTATTTGATGGCATGTTAAAACTTAAGGAAGAACTTACTTCGTAAGTCTTATCTGCCACCTCAAAGCATTGCTTTGAGCAATCAACCACTGTGTCACGAAACAGAAATCAGTAACTCGAAGAGTTTGATTTCGTAGTTTTTCCCCCGCACAGTTGATTAGGTTATCTTTAGTTATTTGATGGCATGTTAAAACTTAAGGAAGGACTTACTTCGTAAGTCTTATCTGCCACCTCAAAGCAATGCTTTGAGCAATCAACCACTGCGTCACGAAACAGAAATCAGCAACTCGAAGAGTTTGATTTCTTCCTCAGCTTTCTAACGAATCAACTTGTTTTATGAACAGATCATGAGGCAAAGGCAAGCAAGCCCCAGCCTCTTTCTTATATAGAGAAAGGTTTTTCTATGTCTTATAATGATTTAAAGGATTGTAAAATCATCACTGCATTTATCACCCCCTTCCATGAAGATGGGAGCATTAATTTTGACGCTCTTCCTGACTTGATCGAGCACCTCTTGGCTCATCATACAGATGGGATTCTCTTAGCTGGAACGACTGCAGAAAGTCCAACTCTGACTCACGATGAGGAATTGCAACTCTTTGCGGCCGTTCAAAAGATTGTCAATGGTCGAGTTCCTTTGATCGCTGGTGTCGGAACCAATGAAACTCGCGACTCGATTGAGTTCGTTAAAGAAGTGGATGCTTTTGGTGGCTTTGCAGCAGGATTGGCTATCGTCCCTTACTACAACAAACCATCCCAAGAAGGAATGTATCAACACTTTAAAGCGATTGCGGATGCATCTAATCTTCCGATTATTATTTACAATATTCCTGGACGCGTGGTTGTGGAAATGACGCCTGAAACCATGCTTCGTTTGGCAGAACACCCAAATATCATTGGGGTCAAAGAGTGTACAACCCTTGCTAATATGGCCTACTTGATTGAACACAAGCCAGAAGAATTTCTCGTCTATACAGGGGAAGATGGAGATGCTTTCCACGCTATGAATCTTGGTGCAGATGGAGTGATCTCAGTGGCTTCTCATACAAATGGAGATGAGATGCATGAGATGTTCCAAGCCATTGAACACAACGATATTAAAAAGGCTGCGGCCATCCAACGTCAATTTATCCCTAAAGTCAATGCTCTCTTCTCTTATCCAAGCCCAGCTCCTGTCAAAGCAGTCTTGAACTATATGGGCTTTGAAGCGGGGCCAACTCGTTTGCCATTGGTGCCAGCACCGGCAGAAGATGCGAAACGCATCATCAAGGTTGTAGTGGATGGGGATTACCACGCGACCAAAGAAATTATTACGGGAGTTTTAAGACCAGATTACTAATATTTTATTGTAGAAAATGTGTTTGAATAAAAATAACTTAACTTCCCAATCAATGAATCTATTTTTTGAAAGACCTTTGATTCTTTGTAAAAAAATTATATAATAAAGTAGTAGGTCTTCATTTCTTTATAAAGGAAATGGAGTATTCATGAAAATTTAAAATAAAGGAGACTCCGATGGAAGTCATTAAACGTAGTGGAGAAGTGGTTGAATTCAACCCAGATAAAATTTACCAAGCTATTTTGAAAGCTGCGCAAGTTGTCTATGTTTTGACAGATGATTTGCGTCAAAACTTGGCCCAAGTAACGAAGAAAGTTGCCATGGATTTGGATGAAGCCCAAGTAGAACGTGCAACCATCAGTATGATCCAATCATTAGTGGAACAACGCTTGCTGGGAGCAGGTTATATTACCATTGCAGAACACTACATTTCTTATCGCTTGCAACGTGATTTGGAGCGTAGTGGCTACGGAGACCACATCGCCGTCCATTTGCATTTTGAACAAATTCGCTAGAATATAAAATAGAAGTTACTTCGGTAGCTTCTTTTTAGTATTTTTATTAATCACTGAGAATTCTAGAAAACATGGTATAATAGAAGAGATTGAACTGGAAAGGAAGTGAGATTATGGCAACTATACAATGGTTTCCTGGACACATGTCCAAAGCTAGAAGACAAGTACAAGAAAATTTAAAATTTGTGGATTTTGTGACGGTTCTGGTAGATGCTCGTTTGCCACTATCAAGCCAAAATCCTATGTTAACGAAAATTGTTGGTGATAAGCCTAAATTAATGATTTTAAACAAGGTAGACTTGGCCGATCCTGTGGCGACAAAAGAATGGCAGGACTATTTCGAATCACAAGGGATCAAAACCCTAGCCATTAACTCCAAAGAGCAATCTACGGTTAAGAAGGTCACAGATGCTGCTAAGAGTTTGATGGCCGATAAAATTGCCCGTCAAAAGGAACGAGGGATTCAGATTGAAACCCTTCGGACCATGATCATCGGGATTCCTAATGCTGGGAAATCAACTCTGATGAACCGCTTAGCGGGGAAAAAGATTGCTGTTGTTGGGAATAAACCAGGGGTGACTAAGGGGCAACAATGGTTGAAAACGAATAAGGATCTTGAAATCTTGGATACTCCAGGGATTCTCTGGCCCAAGTTTGAAGATGAAGAAGTGGCCTTAAAGCTTGCTTTAACAGGCGCCATCAAGGATCAGTTGCTTCCAATGGATGAAGTGACCATCTTTGGCCTTAACTATTTTAAAGAGCACTACCCAACTGTTTTGCAGGAACGTTTTAAACAAATGGATCTGGAACAAGAAGCTCCTGAAATCATTATGGAGATGACCCAGAAATTAGGATTTCGTGAAGATTACGACCGTTTTTACCAACTCTTTGTCAAAGATGTTCGCGATGGGAAATTGGGACGGTATACGCTGGATCGCGTAGGGGAAATTGATGGCAACCATTAAGGAAATTAAAGAGCAATTAGCAAGCATTCAGCGGTTAGACGATCCTTTATTGACTGAATTGGAACAGGATAGCCGATCTGGTGTGATCCAAGCGATCGCAAAGCGAAAAAGAGAAATCCAAAAACGTTTAGATGAAGACGAGCGCTTGGAAGCAATGCTGGCCTATGAAAAAGAATGCTATGCTCGTGGGATGGAGCTCATTGCAGGAGTGGATGAAGTGGGACGTGGCCCATTAGCGGGTCCAGTTGTTGCAGCTGCCGTGATCTTGCCGAAAGCTTGTAAAATTCCGGGGCTCAACGATAGTAAAAAGATTCCAAAATCCAAACACAAGGAAATCTATGAGGCTGTGCTCCAAAATGCCATTGCGATCGGAATCGGCGTCAAGGATAATCAAGTGATAGACCAGGTTAATATCTATGAAGCTACGAAGCTAGCCATGATGGAGGCCATTGGTCAGCTAGAGCCTCAACCCCAGCATCTTTTGATTGATGCCATGAGGTTAGATCTTCCTATTTCCCAAACTAGTATCATCAAAGGGGATGCCAACTCCTTATCCATTGCTGCAGCATCCATCGTAGCCAAGGTGACTCGGGATCAGATGATGGAAGAGTTTGATAAAGAATATCCGGGTTATGATTTTGCGCAGAACGCTGGCTATGGGACAGCTAAGCATCTTGCTGGCCTCGACAAGCTGGGAGTGACTCCTATCCATCGGCGTTCATTTGAACCCGTCAAATCAATGTGTGAGGATTAGGCTATGCTATTTACCATCGATATCGGAGGGACCTTTATAAAGTACGGTCTGATGGATGCAGACTATCAATTGATCCGTACAGACAAGATCCCAACACCATCTACGATTGAGGACTTTTGGCAAGGATTAGAAGGAATCGTTGCTCCTGTGCGGGAAGAAATCGATGGAATCGCCATTTCGTGCCCTGGTGAGATCCAAAAGAGCCTTGGCTTTGTCTTTCGAGGTGGTCTCATTCCATATTTGCGCGGCATTCCTCTAGCAAGTAGATTAGAACAAACATTTCAAGTACCTGTCACTGTTCTCAATGATGGAGAAGCTGCTGGTCTAGCGGAAGCAAGGCTTGGTAATCTAAAAAATTGTCCTTGCGGTGCGACCTTGGTCCTAGGGACAGGAGTTGGCCTTGCTCTTCTTTCTAATGGTGACCTATTGAGAGGATGGCAACTGACAGAATACATTCGGTCTATTGATAAGGCAGAAAGAACACCAGAAAATCGCCGCTTTCACCGCGAACTCTTTTTGCAAGGCATTTCCAATCTTTTGGAAAACACCGGTTCAGCTGTTCAATTTGTTGAGAAAGCTCGTCACATCTTAAACCTAGAAAAGGCAGATGGTATAGCTGTTTTCAAAGCTCTTGATCAAGGGGGCCATGAGGAGCTGACATCCTTGTTTCAGGCTTATTGCCACGATATTGCTATTCTGATTTTTAATCTTCAATCTTTGCTCTTGCTTGAGAAGGTGACGATTGGCGGGGGCATTAGTAGTCAACCACTACTGATCGATGAGATCAGTCGACAATACCATGACCTGCTCTCTCAAAAAGGGCATAAACAATTTGAGGCCTTGCCCATTCAAGCGGCTCGCTTCCATAATGAAAGCAACTTGATTGGTGCCGCATCTTACTTTTATTCTTCTATACATCAAAAAAAGTTCTAGAAATAGAGCTTTTTTCCTTTCTTTTTCGAATTAATAAGTGAGAGGAAGTAGAAGGTGACCATGGAGAAATTTGAAATCTTTAAATTAAAAGAAGCCGGTTTATCAAATGAGCAAGTCTTAAGAGTTTTGGACTACTGTAGAAAAGGCCAAGTCTTACCAAGCTTAGAAGAGATAGCAAGGATCGCTCGCTGTCGCAGTATCATTCATTTTGTAGACAAATACCGGCAACTGGATGAAGACCATTTACACAAGGAGTTTGAACGGTTCCCATCTCTATCCATTTTTGATTCTGAATACCCTGAGGAATTGCTACAGATCTACAATCCTCCTGTACTCCTTTTTTACCAAGGAGATTTGGAGCTGTTAACCAGACCGAAGATTGCAGTCGTTGGAGCTCGTGAGACCACGCGAGAAGGGGTTCGTTCTGTAGAGAAGATTATTAAGGAACTTGGGAATGAATTGGTCATTGTTAGCGGACTTGCTAAGGGGATTGATGCGACCGCGCATTATGCTAGTATCCGCAATGGTGGCAAAACCATCGGAGTTATTGGAACGGGACTGGATGTCTTTTATCCTAAGAGCAATCAAAGACTGCAGGCGCATATGGGGGAACACCATCTGATCTTGAGCGAGTATGGTCCAGGGCAGGCACCACTTAAGTTTCATTTTCCAGAGCGAAATCGCATCATTGCAGGCCTCTGTCAGGCTGTGATTGTGGCAGAGGCTCGACTCCGTTCAGGTAGTTTAATTACTTGTGAGCGTGCTATGGAAGAAGGGAGAGACGTTTTTGCTATTCCAGGAAATATTTTAGATGGAAAATCTGCAGGCTGCCATCACTTGATTCAAGAAGGCGCAAAGCTTGTCACATCAGGCCAGGACATTCTTGATGAATTGAAATACGAATTGTGATTTTCCTATAGGAGAAGTTCCTAGTTGACATCTTTCTTAAAATGTATTAAACTCAATGAGATTTATACAATACAGAGGGATAAAACGTGGTAACAAAAACAAAAAAGAAAAGTAGTACAACCAAGAAAAACTTGGTGATTGTGGAGTCTCCTGCGAAGGCCAAAACAATCGAAAAATACCTTGGTCGTAACTACAAAGTCATGGCTAGTGTTGGCCATATTCGGGATCTAAAAAAATCTACGATGTCGATTGACTTCGACAATAACTATGAACCGGAGTATATCAATATTCGCGGAAAAGGTCCCTTGATCAATGATTTGAAAAAAGAAGCTAAAAAAGCCAAACAAGTCTTTCTCGCAAGTGACCCGGACCGAGAAGGAGAAGCTATTTCTTGGCATTTAGCGCATATTTTGAACTTGGATGCCAAAGAAAAAAACCGTGTGGTCTTTAACGAAATCACCAAGGATGCCGTTAAAAATGCCTTTAAAGAACCGCGCCAAATCGATATGGACTTGGTCGATGCCCAACAAGCACGTCGGGTCTTGGACCGGATTGTAGGGTATTCTATCTCGCCTATTCTTTGGAAAAAGGTCAAAAAAGGACTTTCTGCAGGACGCGTGCAATCTGTTGCCCTCAAATTAATCATTGATCGTGAAAATGAAATTAATGATTTTAAGCCGGAAGAATACTGGACCATTGATGGTGTCTTCAAAAAAGGGACCAAGCAATTCCAAGCCAGCTTCTATGGGATTGATGGCAAGAAGATGAAGCTCAACACCAATGAAGAGGTGAGAGCTGTTCTTGAACGCTTAGATGGCAAAGGTTTTACAGTTGAAAAAGTGGAAAAGAAAGAACGTCGTCGAAATGCGCCACTTCCATACACCACCTCTTCTATGCAGATGGATGCTGCCAATAAGATCAACTTCCGTACACGCAAGACCATGATGGTAGCTCAGCAATTGTACGAAGGAATCAATATTGGCTCTGGTGTTCAAGGTTTGATTACCTATATGCGTACCGATTCTACACGGATTAGTCCGGTTGCGCAAAATGAGGCAGCGAACTTTATCGTGGATCGCTTCGGTGAGAAATACTCTAAGCATGGAAGCCGTGTGAAGAATGCTTCTGGTGCCCAAGATGCCCACGAAGCGATCCGTCCATCCAGCGTCTTCAATACTCCTGAGAGCATTGCCAAGTACCTCGACAAGGACCAGCTCAAGCTCTACACCTTAATTTGGAACCGCTTTGTAGCTAGTCAAATGACAGCAGCTGTCTTTGATACCATGAATGTCCGTTTAGGTCAAAATGGGGTTCAGTATACGGCAAACGGGAGCCAGGTGAAGTTTGATGGTTATTTGGCGATTTATAACGATTCAGATAAGAACAAGATGTTGCCGGATATGGTAGAAGGCGATATCGTTAAGCAAGTCAATAGCAAGCCGGAGCAACACTTTACCCAACCACCTGCTCGATATTCTGAAGCGACTTTGATTAAGACCTTGGAAGAGAACGGTGTTGGTCGTCCTTCAACCTATGCACCGACGATTGAGACCATTCAAAAACGTTATTATGTGAAGCTGGTAGCCAAACGCTTTGAACCAACAGAGTTAGGGGAGATCGTCAATAAACTGATTGTTGAGTTTTTCCCAGATATTGTCAATGTGACCTTCACAGCGGAGATGGAAGGGAAACTCGATGATGTCGAACTCGGAAAAGAAGAGTGGCAAAAAGTCATTGATGCCTTCTACAAACCATTCTCTAAAGAAGTCGCGAAGGCTGAAGAAGAGATGGAAAAAATCCAAATCAAAGACGAACCAGCTGGTTTTGATTGTGAAGTCTGTGGCAGCCCGATGGTGATTAAATTAGGACGTTTTGGTAAGTTCTATGCTTGTAGTAATTTCCCAGATTGTCGCCATACCCAAGCGATTGTCAAAGAAATTGGGGTGGAATGTCCAAACTGTCATCAGGGACAAATCATTGAGCGTAAAACCAAACGAAATCGTATCTTCTATGGCTGTAATCGCTACCCAGACTGTGAATTCACTTCTTGGGACAAGCCAATCGGCCGGGATTGTCCTAAATGTGGTCATTACTTAGTTGAGAAGAAAGTCCGTGGCGGTGGCAAACAAGTCGTTTGTAGCAACGGTGACTACGAAGAAGAAAAAGTGAAATAATCTTTTACATGATTCAATGTCTATTATAACGGCAATTTTTATAAATGTCTGTTATAATAGACATTTTTGTTTTTTTTCGTTATAATAGACACAAGGAGGTGGGCTTATGTATCTTGCTTTGATTGCAGATGTCATCGATTCCAAAATGGTACAAGAACGTTTTGACCTGCAAAAACAGTTAGAAATAACGCTTCAAAAGATGAATGGACTTTTTGCGGACTACTTGGCATCCTGTTTTACCTTAACCTTGGGGGATGAGTTTCAGGCGCTTTTAAAAGTGGATGCTCCAGTTTTTCAAATCATCGATACCTTACGTTCAGAACTAACCCCTACTCAGCTTCGTTTTGGAATTGGCCTTGGGGAGATTGTAACAGCTATTGATCCCTTGCAAAGTGTTGGAGCAGATGGTCCAGCTTATTGGAATGCACGCGCAGCCATCAATTTTGTTCATCAGAAAAATGACTATGGCAATACACAGATTTATTTTTCAAGCGGGAAGGAAAACCAAGACTTTTTTGTGAACGCCCTCATCGCTTCTGGAGAAGCCATTCGTTCAGGTTGGCGGGATAGTCAGGAAGAGATCTTGCTCAATCTTCTAAAGAGATCCGTATATAGCGAGTCCTTTAGTCAGCAGGATTTGGCCCAATCACTAGCTATCAACCCAAGTGCCCTCTCTAAACGGTTGAAGAGTAGCAGTGTCCGTGTTTATTTACGGGGGAGAGCAGCTGCCCTGGCCAGTATACAAAGCATAGTGAAAGGAGAGGCCCATGAGCGGATTGTCTAGTATCGTAACGAATCCATATTTGATCCTCTTGTTGATTTGTCATTTGTTATCGGATTATTATTTTCAAAGTCAGAAGATGGCGGATCGCAAGGATCAGGATAAGAAGGTGCTCGGACTTCACATTCTATATGTAGCTCTGCCTCTGATCGTGGTTTCTCTCTGTCATCTGGACTTGTGGTGGATTTGCTTGGTCATTTTACTAACTCATGCTGGAATAGATTTCTTAAAACCGATCGTGCAGAAGCAACTGAAATTACCAACCGCATGGACCTTTGCCTTGGACCAAGTCTTGCATATCGGCGTCATTAGCTGTCTAGTCCTTTTAGGAGCGAAGAATGGCACGACCTATCTGCCTTTGGACAGTTTAAATCTGATCTTTTATGTCCTCCTAGTTGGGAAACCAAGCAATATTGCCTTTAAAATTCTGTTTGCCAAGTATCAACCCACCAGCAAGAAGAAAATGGATACGATCACTGGGGCTGGTTCCATGATTGGCTTTTTAGAGCGTTTGGTGATTGGTTCCTGTCTGGTCTATGGGCAATTTGCTTCTATCGGCCTAGTATTTACAGCCAAATCCATAGCCCGCTATAATAAAATTTCGGAGAATCCAGCCTTTGCGGAGTATTACTTGATCGGGTCCTTGTTCAGTATCCTATCTGCCCTCTTAGCAGCTTGGTTGTGTCTATAAGAAAATAAATAGTAAAGTCTAAGACAGGAAGGAAAAGCCTCCCTGTTTTTTTACTTGGCTTTTTGGTATAATGGACCAAGTAGAAAATTAGAAAGATTTGTGGGTGTCTAACAGTCCAGTGGGGTGTTTTGATACCCAAAGAGGTATTAGTGTCATGTCTCAATCTTATATCAATGTGATCGGTGCGGGCCTTGCAGGCTCGGAAGCAGCTTACCAGATTGCCCAACAGGGAATTCCGGTCAAGCTTTACGAAATGCGTGGAGTCAAATCCACTCCGCAACATAAAACAGACAACTTTGCTGAGTTAGTGTGTTCCAACTCTCTTCGTGGGGATTCTCTCACCAATGCTGTCGGGCTCCTCAAAGAAGAAATGCGCCGTCTGGGTTCTGTCATCCTTGAAGCAGCGGAAGCGACCCGGGTACCGGCCGGTGGAGCACTGGCTGTGGACCGAGAAGGTTTTGCTAGCCGGGTGACGGAGAAGGTGTCCCAACACCCTCTTATCGAAGTCATTCGTGATGAAATTACGGAATTGCCGACAGATGCCATTACAGTGGTCGCAACGGGGCCTCTAACTAGCGATGCCTTGGCAGAAAAGATCCATGCCCTCAATGGTGGCGACGGTTTCTATTTCTATGATGCAGCAGCTCCAATCATCGATGTCAATACTGTCGATATGGACAAGGTCTATCTCAAGTCACGCTATGACAAGGGAGAAGCAGCTTATCTCAACTGCCCCATGACCAAACAAGAATTTATGGATTTCCACGAGGCCTTGGTTAATGCAGAAGAAGCCCCACTCAACTCTTTTGAAAAAGAAAAGTATTTCGAAGGTTGTATGCCAATTGAAGTCATGGCCAAACGAGGCATCAAAACCATGCTCTATGGCCCTATGAAACCAGTTGGACTCGAGTATCCAGATGATTACAAAGGTCCACGTGATGGGGAGTTTAAGACACCCTATGCAGTTGTTCAGTTGCGCCAAGACAATGCGGCTGCTAGCCTTTACAATATCGTTGGCTTCCAAACTCACCTTAAATGGGGCGAGCAAAAACGGGTTTTCCAAATGATTCCAGGTTTGGAAAATGCGGAGTTTGTGAGATACGGCGTCATGCACCGCAATTCCTACATGGACTCTCCGAATCTGCTTGAACAAACTTACCGTTCTAAGAAACAACCGAACCTCTTCTTTGCAGGCCAAATGACAGGTGTAGAAGGCTATGTTGAGTCAGCGGCCTCAGGTTTGGTAGCTGGAATCAATGCAGCTCGCCTTTTCAAAGGAGAAGAAGCAGCGATTTTCCCTGAAACGACAGCTATCGGAAGCCTGGCTCACTATATCACCCATGCTGACAGCAAGCATTTCCAACCCATGAATGTCAACTTCGGGATTATCAAAGAGCTAGAAGGACCACGCATTCGAGATAAAAAAGAGCGCTATGAAAAAATTGCCGAACGTTCCTTACAAGATTTGGCTCAGTTTATGGAAAAATAACCCAAGAAAGGAAAAAGTTTGGAGAAAATCCAGACTTTTTCTTCTAAAAATGGTATAATGAATAAAATTTAGAATATAGAGAGTTTTCTGACAATGAACAAATCCTATTTTTATTTAGATATGAAGACACACGAGTTGAAAGTGCCTTATACCGGAAAACTCCGTCGTGTGCGAGTCTTATTACCTAAGAATTATGAAACGGATACAGATAGACGTTACCCTGTGGTTTATTTCCACGATGGGCAAAACGTTTTGTACAGCAAGGAAGCTTATGCGGGTCATTCCTGGAAGGTGATTCCAGCCATTAAGCGGAATCCCGATATTAGTCGCATGATTGTCGTTGCGATCGATAATGATGGTTTCCAACGCATGAATGAATACTCTGCCTGGAAGTACAAGGAATCTAATATTCCTGGCATGCAATTTGGTGGCAAAGGGGTTGAGTACGGCGAATTTGTCATGGAGGTGGTGAAACCTTTTATCGACCAAGAATACCGGACTCTTGCTGATCGAGAACATACGGCCATGATTGGATCTTCCTTGGGGGGAAATATTACCCAATTCTTGGGATTAGAGTACCAAGATCAAATCGGTTGTTTAGGGGTCTTTTCATCCGCCAACTGGCTACACCAAGATGCCTTCAATCATTATATCGAACGTAAAAAATTATATGCAGACCAACGGATCTACATCTATGTGGGGACTGAAGAGGCGGATGATACAGATAAAACTTTGATGGCAGGAAACATCAAGCAAGCCTATATCGATTCATCCCTTCGTTATTATCACGACGTCATCCAGCAAGGGGTGGAACTCAATCATATTGCCATTCGGATTCAATCTGGTGCTATTCACCACGAAGAAGCGTGGGCAGAGCACTTACCAGAATGCCTTCGCTTTTTGGCTGAAAATTGGGATTAATGGACTCAAAACAAATCAATAGAGAGAAAGAGGAAACTTATGAATATTGAACATTTAAGCCACTGGAGTGGCCAACTTAACCGTGAAATGTATGTTAATCGCTATGGACACGCAGGAGTTCCTGTTGTGGTCTTTGCTTCATCAGGTGGAAGCCATAACGAGTACTATGACTTTGGTATGATTGATGCTTGTGCCCAGTTTATCGAAGAGGGACGAGTTCAATTTTTCACCCTTTCTAGTGTGGATAGTGATAGCTGGCTTTGTGATTGGAAGAATCCTCATGATCGAGCTGAGATGCACCGTGCATACGAGCGCTATGTGATTGAAGAAGCCATTCCTTTTATCAAACACAAAACAGGCTGGTTTGATCCGATGATGACAACTGGTTGCTCTATGGGGGCCTACCACGCGCTCAATTTCTTCTTGCAACATCCAGATGTCTTTAACAAAGTGATTGCTTTGAGTGGTGTCTATGACGCTCGTTTCTTTGTTGGTGACTTTGGAGGCGATGAAGCCATTTACCAAAACTCTCCATCTGATTATATTTGGAACCAAAATGATGGCTGGTTTATCGATCGTTATCGTCAGGCGGAAATCGTTGTTTGTACTGGTTTAGGAGCTTGGGAACAAGATGGACTTCCATCTTTCTACAAACTGAAAGAAGCCTTTGATCACAAAAATATTCCTGCATGGTTCGCTGAATGGGGACATGATGTCGCCCACGATTGGGAATGGTGGCGCAAACAAATGCCATATTTCCTAGGCCAAATGTATCTATAAGTAAAAAGGGAGGAGACCTCAATGAATTATATCGTTATTTCACCATATTACCCACAAAACTTCCAACAATTTACAATCGAACTGGCTAATAAAGGGATCACTGTCTTGGGAATTGGTCAAGAGCCATATGAACAGTTAGATGAGCCTTTGCGCAACAGTTTAACAGAATATTTCCGTGTTGAAAATTTGGAAAATCTGGATGAAGTGAAGCGTGCAGTAGCCTTTCTCTTTTACAAACATGGCCCAATCGATCGTATCGAATCCCACAATGAGTACTGGTTGGAATTGGATGCGGCGCTTCGTGAGCAATTCAATGTCTTCGGCGCTAAGCCAAAAGATTTGAAGAAAACCAAGTTCAAATCAGAAATGAAGAAACTCTTCAAGAAAGCAGGTGTTCCTGTCGTTCCAGGCGCTGTTATTAAAAAAGAAAAAGACATTGATAAGGCTGTGAAGAAGATTGGGTTGCCATTGATTGCTAAGCCTGACAATGGGGTAGGAGCAGCAGCGACCTTCAAGATCGAAACGCCAGAAGATGTGGACCATTTCAAGGCTGAGTGGGATGGCCATACAGAGTACTTCTTTGAGAAATTTGTCACTTCTAGTGAGATTTGTACCTTTGATGGTCTAGTGGATCGTGACGGCAACATTGTCTTTTCAACTACTTTTGACTATGCACATACGCCACTCGATTTGATGCTCTACAAGATGGACAACTCTTATTATGTCCTTAAAGAAATGGATCCAAAATTGCGTCAATACGGGGAAGCGATTGTTAAAGCCTTTGGCATGAAAGAACGTTTCTTCCACATTGAGTTCTTCCGCGATGGGGATGACTATATTGCGATCGAGTACAATAATCGTCCTGCAGGTGGCTTTACCATCGACGTCTACAACTATGCTCACTCAATTGATTTGTACCGTGGTTATGCTGCCATCGTAGCAGGAGAACCCTTCCCAGCTTCTGAGTTTGGGCCCCTTTATTGCTTGGCAACTTCTCGTCGTGCCAATGCAGCTTATGCTCTTTCAGAGGAAGAAGTTCTGGCCAAATACCGTGATCAATTCCGTGTGAAGAAAGACATGCCAGCAGCCTTTGCGGAACTTCAGGGAGATTACCTCTATATGCTTACAACACCTAGTCGTGAAGAATTGGAACAAATGATTCATGACTTTAGCCAACGCCAATCATAAGATGACGACCGGTAGGATAGGATCCTATCGGTTTTTTATGTGACTATTGAATGAGATGGAAAAATCTAGAAGTTTGTGAAAAAACTAAACATTTCCTTTTGAAAGCTTATAGTTTCCATAATTATAGTGTTTAGGATTGTGAATTTTTCTGAGCATTATTTTTGACTGAGCTTTCATTTTTGGCTAGAATGAAAGTGAACGAATAAATGCTAAGAAAGGCGAAATGATGGCAACATTAGACAAAAGTCTCTTATTGGAAATGTTCCGTAAAATGGAAGAAATCCGTCGCATGGACTTAAAAATTGCACAGTTAGTAAAAAAAGGGAAAGTGCCAGGAATGACGCACTTTTCTGTTGGGGAAGAAGCAGCTAACGTCGGAGCGATGTTGGCTTTGAACGATGATGATTTGCTGACATCTAACCACCGTGGACACGGACAAGCCATTGCTAAAGGAATCGATTTGAATGGCATGATGGCTGAGATCCTTGGTAAGTATACAGGTACTTGTAAGGGGAAAGGCGGCTCTATGCATATCGCTGACTTGGATGCCGGAAACCTTGGCGCGAACGGGATCGTTGGTGGTGGTATGGGAATTGCAGTAGGTGCTGCCCTTACACAACAAATGAAAAAGACTGGTAAGATTGTCGTCTGCTTCTTTGGCGATGGCGCAACCAATGAAGGTGTCTTCCACGAAGCGGTCAATATGGCTTCGATCTGGAAGCTGCCAGTAATTTTCTACTGTATCAATAACGGTTACGGAATCTCTGCTGATATCAAGAAAATGACCAATATTCAGCACATTCATGAGCGTAGTGCTGCATACGGCATTCCTGGAATGTTTATTCCTGACGGGAACAACGTTATTGATGTCTATGAAGGCTTCCAAAAAGCTGTTGAACACGTCCGCTCTGGAAAAGGACCTGTCTTGATTGAAAGTGTCACTTATCGTTGGCTCGGTCACTCTTCATCTGACCCTGGTAAATACCGGACACGTGAAGAAGTCGAAGAATGGAAGAAGAAAGATCCGATCGAAAACCTTCGCAAGTACCTCCTTGAAAATGAAATTGCAAGCGCAGAAGAATTGGATCAGATCCAAGAAGAAGTGAAAAAAGCAGTTGAAGCTTCAGTGAAATTTGCGGAAGAAAGCCCATTCCCACCACTCGAATCAGCTTTCGAAGATATTTACGCAGACTAAGGGGGAGTAGAGAATTATGGAAACTAAATTAATGTCTTTCCGCGATACCATTATCCTTGCTATGTCTGAGGAAATGCGTCGCGACGAAAATGTATTGTTGATGGGAGAAGATGTCGGAGTTTTCGGTGGAGACTTCGGTACTTCTGTAGGGATGCTGGAAGAGTTTGGTCCAGAACGTGTCCGTGACTGTCCGATTTCTGAGGCTGCGATTTCAGGTGCAGCAGCAGGTGCAGCCATGACCGGACTTCGCCCAATCGTTGATATGACCTTCATGGATTTCTCAGTAATTGCCATGGATGCTATTGTCAACCAAGCTGCTAAAACTCGCTACATGTTTGGTGGTAAAGGGCAAGTACCGATGACCATTCGCTGTGCTGCTGGTAATGGAGTTGGATCTGCAGCTCAACACTCCCAATCTTTGGAATCATGGTTTACTCATGTTCCTGGTTTGAAAGTTGTTGCTCCTGGTACGCCAGCGGATATGAAGGGACTGCTCAAGTCATCTATCCGTGATAACAACCCCGTTATCATTCTTGAGTACAAATCAGAATTCAACCAAAAAGGGGAAGTGCCAGTTGATCCAGACTACACAATTCCACTTGGTGTCGGAGAAATCAAACGTGAAGGAACTGACGTCACTGTCGTAACCTACGGAAAAATGCTTCGTCGCGTGATGCAAGCTGCTGAAGAATTAGCAGAAGAAGGTATCTCAGTAGAAGTAGTAGACCCACGTACCTTGGTTCCACTTGATAAAGAGATCATCATTAACTCTGTTAAGAAGACAGGAAAAGTAGTCCTTGTCAATGATGCCCACAAAACAAGTGGCTATATCGGAGAAATTTCAGCTATTATCTCTGAATCAGAAGCATTTGATTACTTGGATGCACCAATCCGCCGTTGTGCGGGGGAAGATGTGCCAATGCCTTACGCCCAAAATCTAGAGAATGCAATGATCCCAACAGTTGAAAATATCAAAGAAGCCATTCGTAAAACATACAACAAAGAATAATACATAACATAAATTATGTAATATCATTTGAATTAGACGAGGAAACTTTGTATCTTTTTAGGTACAAAGTTCTCTGCGTCCTTAATATCTTAGATTAGAGCACGGGCTAAAGTCTGGGTGAAAAAGATAAACTTTCCTAGAAACTAAAGTTTCTTCGTCAAGTTTCCTATTTTCACTTTGACTTTTGACGCCCTTAGTATCTTATAACTGAATCCGGACGGAGGACTGTGAAAAAAAGATAGATTTCCTTGTGTTCATCGAACACAGCGTCAATCTCCTATTTTTTCTTTGTCCTCTACGTCCTTGATATCTTATAATAGAATAGGAGAGGTCATGGCTGATGATAAGCTAAGAGCGACTCCTGCGGCTAGAAAATTAGCGGATGATCTTGGAATCAACCTCTATGATGTTTCTGGTTCAGGCGCAAACGGTCGTGTCCACAAAGAAGACGTGGAAACCTATAAAGAAACAAATGTGGTTCGCATTTCACCACTTGCAAAACGAATTGCACTAGAGCATAATATTGCTTGGCAAGAAATCCAAGGAACTGGTCATCGTGGTAAGATTATGAAGAAGGATGTTTTAGCCTTCCTTCCTGAAAATATCGAAAACGATACGATTAAATCACCCGCTCAAATTGAGAAAGTGGAAGAAGTTCCAGATAACGTGACACCTTATGGAGAAATCGAGCGTATACCGATGACTCCTATGCGGAAGGTTATTGCTCAACGTATGTTTGAGTCATACTTAACTGCTCCAACCTTTACGCTTAACTACGATGTAGATATGTCTGAATTGCTTGCCCTTCGTAAAAAAGTTCTTGATCCAATTATGGAAGCAACAGGTAAGAAAATCACTGTTACAGATTTGCTTTCACTTGCGGTTGTCAAAACTCTTATGAAACATCCATATATCAACGCTTCATTGACAGAAGATGGTAAAACAATTATCACCCACAACTACGTTAATCTTGCGATGGCTGTTGGTATGGATAATGGTCTTATGACACCAGTTGTCTACAATGCTGAAAAGATGACCTTGTCTGAGTTGGTCGTAGCCTTTAAGGACGTTATCGGACGTACCTTGGATGGTAAGCTTGCTCCAAGTGAATTGCAAAACTCTACCTTTACCATCAGTAACTTAGGAATGTTTGGCGTTCAATCATTTGGACCGATTATCAACCAACCAAACTCTGCTATCCTAGGGGTTAGTGCAACGGTTGAAAAACCAGTTGTTGTGAATGGTGAAATTGTCATTCGTCCAATCATGAGCTTGGGCTTGACCATTGACCACCGTGTTGTCGATGGGATGGCTGGTGCCAAATTCATGAAAGACTTGAAAGCCTTGATTGAAGACCCGATTTCAATGTTGGTCTAATCAACGAGAGAGAATAGAAACAAGAAAAAGAGGGAAATAAAATGGCCTTAGAAGTAATTATGCCAAAAGCCGGCGTAGATATGACCGAAGGACAAATCGTTCAGTGGAATAAGAAAGTCGGCGAATTTGTAAAAGAAGGAGAAGTTCTCCTTGAAATCATGACAGACAAAGTCAGCATGGAATTGGAAGCAGAAGAAGACGGTTACTTGATCGCTATCCTGAAAGGGGACGGAGAAACGGTTCCTGTAACAGAAGTAATCGGTTACCTTGGTGAAGAAGGGGAAAATATCCCAACAGCCGGAGCTGCTGCACCAGAAGCAAGCCCAGCACTAGCTGCAGCAAGTGCTTCAAACGATAACAATAAGAGCGATGACGCTTATGATATCGTAGTGATCGGTGGGGGTCCTGCTGGTTATGTATCTGCTATTAAGGCAGCTCAATTGGGTGGTAAGGTTGCTCTCGTTGAGAAATCTGAACTTGGTGGAACATGCTTGAACCGTGGATGTATCCCAACCAAGACTTACCTTCACAACGCTGAAATCATTGAAAATATCGGTCATGCGGCAAACCGTGGTATTATCATTGAAAATCCAAGTTTCTCAGTAGATATGGATAAGGTTCTTGAAACCAAGAACAAGGTCGTAAATACCCTCGTCGGTGGAGTTGCAGGACTTCTTCGCAGCTACGGAGTGGATGTTCACAAGGGTATCGGTACCATTACGAAAGATAAGAATGTCTTGGTCAATGGTTCTGAATTGCTTGAAACGAAGAAAATCATCCTTGCTGGTGGTTCAAAAGTTAGCAAGATTAACGTTCCTGGTATGGAATCATCCCTTGTCATGACCAGTGACGATATTCTTGAAATGAATGAAGTCCCAGAAAGCCTCGTGATCATCGGTGGTGGTGTTGTCGGGATCGAACTTGGTCAAGCCTTCATGACCTTTGGTTCAAAAGTAACAGTCATCGAAATGATGGACCGCATCGTTCCAGCTATGGATGCAGAAGTATCTAAGAACCTTCGTTTGATCCTTGAACGTAAGGGTATGACCATCTTGACGGATACTAAATTGCAAGAAATCATTGAGGAAGATGGAAAACTCCGTATCAAGGTTGAAGGTAAAGATGATATCATCGCGAATAAAGCCCTTCTTTCAATCGGTCGTGTTCCAGACCTTGAAGGTATCGGAGATGTTGAATTTGAATTGGATCGTGGACGGATCAAGGTCAATGAATACATGGAAACATCTGTTCCAGGTATCTATGCGCCAGGTGACATCAACGGTACTAAGATGTTGGCCCACGCTGCCTTCCGTATGGGTGAAGTTGCCGCTGAAAATGCCCTTAAGGGAAATCATGCTGTTGCCAAATTGAATTTGACTCCTGCAGCCATCTACACCCTTCCTGAAGTTGCGGCAGTTGGTTTGACAGAAGAACAAGCTCGTGAGAAATACGATGTTCAAATCGG
Source organism: Streptococcus sp. SP1 (assembly GCF_030440005.1). NCBI lineage: Bacteria > Bacillati > Bacillota > Bacilli > Lactobacillales > Streptococcaceae > Streptococcus > Streptococcus sp. SP1. Next base: position 69,126 of record NZ_JAQFJJ010000002.1, on the reverse strand, counting down.
TAAGTTTAACTTTGCGGCGAACGGTCGTGCCATTGCATCAGACGCGGCTCAAGGATTTGTTAAAGTCATTGCAGACAAGAAATACGGTGAAGTTCTTGGGGTTCACATCATTGGTCCAGCTGCTGCTGAATTGATCAACGAAGCTTCAACCATCATTGAGATGGAAATCACTGTAGAAGAAATGCTCAAGACCATTCATGGCCACCCAACCTTCTCAGAAGTGATGTACGAAGCCTTTGCGGATGTACTTGGCTTGGCTGTTCATTCACCTAAGAAGAAATAGTATTTGAAATGATAGAGTGGCTGGACAGCAAATGCTGGACCAGTCTCTATCGTATATAAAGGAATCTTATGAAATACATTATTAATTATTCAAATGATACTGCTTTTAATATTGCTTTGGAAGAATATGCCTTTAAACACCTTTTAGATGAAGATCAAATCTTCCTACTTTGGATTAATAAACCATCTATTATCGTTGGTCGCCACCAAAATACCATCGAAGAAATCAACCGTGACTATGTTCGGGAGCATGGGATTGAAGTCGTTCGTCGGATCAGTGGTGGTGGGGCTGTTTACCATGATTTAAACAACCTTAACTACACTATCATTTCAAAAGAAGATGAAAATAAGGCCTTTGACTTCAAGAGTTTCTCAACTCCGGTGATCAACACCTTGGCTCAGCTTGGAGTAAAGGCTGAATTCACGGGTCGTAACGACTTAGAGATTGATGGCAAGAAATTCTGTGGGAATGCCCAAGCCTATATCAACGGACGCATCATGCACCATGGTTGCCTTCTCTTTGACGTGGATTTGTCAGTTCTTGCCAATGCACTCAAGGTGTCTAAAGACAAGTTTGAGTCTAAAGGGGTTAAATCCGTTCGTGCTCGAGTAACTAATATTATCGATGAGTTACCAGAAAAAATCACAGTTGAAGAGTTCCGTGACTTGCTTTTGGACTACATGAAGAAAGAATACCCTGAGATGACAGAATATGTCTTCTCGGATGAAGAATTGGCTGAAATCAATCGTATCAAGGAAACCAAGTTCGGTACCTGGGATTGGAACTATGGAAAATCTCCTGAATACAATGTCCGTCGTGGCACAAAATTCCCAAGCGGTAAGGTTGAAATCTTCGCCAACGTCATTGAATCAAAAATCCAAGACATCAAGATCTACGGTGACTTCTTTGGTATTGAAGATGTTGCAGCAGTAGAAGAGGTTCTTCGTGGCGTTAAATACGAACGTGAAGACGTCCTCAAATCCCTTCAAACCATTAATCTTGGCCGTTATTTTGCAGGTATCACTGCAGAGGAAATTGCTGAAGCAGTGGTGGAATAAAGTCAAAAGAGATTCGCAGTAGCGGATCTCTTTTTTGAAACTAGTTTCACATAGAAATTATTGTTTTACTAAGGATTTTGTAGTATAGTAAAGGTGGAGAAATGTATTCGTTTACAAAAGTATAAATAAAATTTTAAATACTCAGCAATCACTAAACAAGGAAATTGATTGACTAGCTGAATAATATTTACCTTTGATGCTTTAGAAAGTGTGATGATATGAAACGTGTCTTTATTATTTTATCAAACCTTTTCATCTCTAGCTTTTTAATTTGGATTGCCTTTATTTCTCCAAATACGCTTGTCCACCGCAGTCTTCCGGTAGTAAGTGTGCAGAGACAAGAAAAGAGCGTCACATATGAAGACTTATCTTCCAGTTTAGACCGTTTGGCAAGGGAAAATCATAGTATAATTGCCGGTCAGATACAAAGAACAGATTCTAAAGGGCAAGTTGTTTTCACCTATGATATCTTCGGAGAGGGAAAACTTCCTTCTGGAATTAAAAAAGAGAAGAAAGAACTGGCTGCCAAAGAAAGCCTGATAACGAATTATTATGTATTATCAGGTGAATTAGAAACTGAAAAGCTGGATCAAACGCTTCATACTCTTGGTTTCTCACAAACTTTTATAGAGAAACCAAATCCTCTGCAGACCTTTATTGCCTTTTTTGGCTCAGGTTCACAATCACTTGCCTTGGTTATTTTTATCATTAGTTTTAGCACTTTGACGATTATCCAGAAAACACTTGAAATGAGAAGCGCTGGGATTCGATATATCTCAGGAATGAGACGCTTGCAGCTTTTCGGACATTCTTTAAAAGATGATAGTATAGAGTTGCTTTTTGGATGTATTGCCACAAGTATAATGGGTGCGGTTCTGATTTATTCCTTTCGATTAACACCTTTTACCTATTCCGTCATCATTTCGAGTAGTATCATTTACAATGGGATGTTACTTATTTTATCTGCTATCTTATCTTTCCTCTTTGCATATAGTATTCAAACAATGCATTTAGTCACCCTTCTAAAAGGGAAGGTTCCATTGAAGCGCATTTTGGTTTTCCTCTTTATTTGTCAATTTCTCGCTGTCACACTAATTGGTCTTGCAGTTCATCGAATCAGTATTTATGGATCAGTCTGGCAAACTTACCAGGAGGGAAGTGAGGCTTGGTCTAAACAATCGAATTGGGTCCAAATTGGTACAAATCGAGAATATTTCTATCATAATATCAGTAAAGAGGGTCTGAAGGAGGATGTGGAGAAATGGTCCAAGCTCATCGAGTCTGGTATTGAAAATGGTGGTCTTTTAGCTTATCATAATCTCGTATTTTTTAGTTCAAAAGGAGTTATGACGGATCCTAGTACAGGTAAAGAGTTTTCAATCACAGATTACGATCCACTTGCACGAACTCTTTATGTAACTCCAAATTACCTAGAAATCCAAGGTGTACCAGTATCTCCTGAAGAGAAAGATCACTTAAATCACTTACAAGCAGGAGAATTTGGTCTCTTGCTTCCGGAAAAATTAAAAGGTCGAGAAGAGGAGATGATTAAACGATATGAAGATTATCTATCTCCTCGAGATGATCAAGGAAATATCGCTTTATCGATGAAAGCACGGGTGACCTATCTTCCTAACAACCAAAAACGATTTATCTATAATAATACACCGATGAGCTATAAGCAATTCTTTACAGATCCTATTTTAGTGGTTATTCAACCTGAAAGTTTTGGAGGCTATGTGAATCCATATTTCACCCATCTAAATCCCTACCTTTATTTTAATGGACTTCAGAATAGTAAGAAGCTAATCGCTGAGTATAATCTTGAAAAAAGTGTTAGTCAGTACGACTATGCAGTGGACGTTTACCAGCAAATGGCCCAAAACATACAAATAGAAAATCTCATGGCGATTGCAGGAGGAGTCTTTGGTATAGCAACCTCTGTTCTTCTTTTTAACACTATGAATTTCCTATATTTTGAAGAGTTTAGAAAACAAATCTTCTTGAAGAAGATTGCAGGTCTGGGATTTGTAAACATTCACCAAATGATTTTGCTCTCAGAAAGTAGCCTCTTACTATTAGGAAGCCTCCTGACATTCCTTCTCACTCAAGAATGGTGGATTGCTCTTGTCACTCTCTTGCTATTTATTACTAATGCTTGGTTCATTCTCTTGTACCGGTCTCATAAAGAAGACCACTTGCTAGCCACTGTACTGAAAGGAGCCTAATATGATTAGCATAGAACATTTAACCAAATCATTTGGCCAACGAACGGTATTTCAAGATTTGAGCTTGCAATTTACAGAAGGTAAGGTCTATGCTCTGATCGGAAATAGTGGGTGTGGTAAAACAACCTTGCTTAATATCTTGGCGAAGATAGAACCTTATAAAGAAGGGAATATAAGCTATAAAGGGCAGGAACTGAAACAAATCAAACAACATCACTTCTTTAAGCATGAATTAGGCTATCTTTTTCAAAACTTTGGCCTGCTTGAAAACGAGACCATCGCTAAAAATTTAGATTTGGGATTGATTGGTCAAAAATTAACAAAAAAGGAGAAGAAGCAGCAAGAAGAAGAAGTGCTAAAAAAAGTAGGACTGGCTTACCTTGCTCTGGATCAAAAGATTTATGAATTATCCGGTGGCGAGGCACAACGTGTCGCATTAGCTAAAGTTATTTTAAAGGATCCACCTGTAATTTTAGCCGATGAACTAACTGCAGCACTTGATCCAGAAACCTCTCAAGAGGTGATGGACTTGCTCTTAACGTTAAAGAATCAAGAGCGTTTAATCATTATTGCAACCCATAATCCAGTAATTTGGGAAAAAGCTGACGAAGTGATAAAACTCAACTAGTCCATGGCTGAAGAATGGTAGGATCTTCTATATTATCTTTTATAGCTATTCCAGAGGTATAGGCTGATGAAGAAAACAGATCATGTCAAACAAAAATTTTTAAGTTTTATCATCCTTGGTATTATCATTCTCTTATCAGCCTGCACTCTTGTAGGGCCACAAAAAAAATCTCCTTCCGGTAGTACCAATGTGTCTAGGAAAATAGGGTTCGAGGAAAGAAAGGCAGAAGACTTATTAAAAAATTCTATTTCTATCCCTTATCCAGATGGGAAAATTTTTACACCTACCGCACTGTCAAATGATGGGATTGCCTATGGCGAGGCTGTTGACCAAGGACATGATGATCAGAATTATCTTGCCAGTATGAATTTACATACCAAGGAATTTCAAAAGATAAAAGATGTTGATAAGACATCTAATCTGACTCATGTAGCTGTCAGCTATGTTGATCATGATATTGTTGTTTTTGAAGAGTATGATCAACTCAATCAGACAGGGATTTACTATCTTTGGAAGATAAAGGACAAATCTTTAACGACACTGATCGATAGGAGAACTATTGGAACAGTTCCAGTTACTCAAGTAGCTCGATCCAACCAGAAACTCTTTATAAATTATGAAGTAGGCGATAGCCTATATCAAATTGAAGAATTTGACCTTGAAACAGGGACTCATCAGACGATTGAATCAGAAAATAGCGGTTTTCCGACTGTATTTAAAGATCACTTGTATTATGTACAAATTGATAACACAGCTTTAACTACAAAAATTGTAACCTACTCCTTAATTGATGGGCAGAAAAAAGTTATAGATCAAACAAAGGATGATCAACGCTATTATGTCGATTTATTGACGAACGGGCACAATCTCCTTTACTTGGTTGCAAATAATAAAGATGCTTCATTTACCTTTGAAAATAAAAACCACAAGAAGATATTTTCTACTTCACAGGCAGAAACCTCCATATATCGCAATATTTATCTCACTTATATGGGAGAAAGAAGAAGTGAGGAGCGTGTTAAATCTCAATATTATTTGTGGGATTTAAGGCATCGGATTCATTATTTATATGATCATGGCCCCATTTTACTCTCGGATAAAGGGATTCTATGGGTTCAATTCAAAAAGAAGGATAGTGAGATTCCAAAAGGTGAAATCTATCGAAATAAATACTCCGTAATGCGCTATCAAGAATGGTAGAAAGGAGAAAAATCATAAGAAAGTTTGTCTATTCATTGTATTTCTGAGTTTTCTTTGCTTATCTGGATGTAAAGATATACAAAAATAAAGCCAAACAATTTCTTCCATCTCTTATAAAGTAACTTTCTCTTCACCAACAACTATCTAAGGAATACACGACACACTGCACCAATAACAGCAGAAGTGCAGAGCGATTAAGAATAAGGAAGGGAAGACGAAATGGCACTATTACAAATTATTGGTCTAAATAAATCGTATAACAAAAAGAAAGTAATTGAAGATTTATCATTTGAGTTGCAGTGTGGCGAAATAATGGGGCTCATTGGACAAAATGGTTCTGGGAAAACTACAATATTCAAGACGATTTTAGGTTTAGTAAAAAAAGAATCTGGTGAAATTAAAATCAATGGGAAATCAATTGATGGGAAATCAAAGGGCTATTTGAATAGTATTGGTACAATCATTGAATACCCTACATTTTATGAATCTTTAACAGCTAGACAGAATTTAATGCTTATTTCTAGTCTTTATGATGAAGTAAACTTATCAAAAGAAGATCTTTTAAACTATCTGCGTTTGGTAGGTTTAGAGGATAGTGTGGATTGTAAAGTATCTAGTTTTTCATTAGGTATGAAACAACGTTTGGGTCTTGCTCAAGCATTAATACATCAGCCAACTATCTTATTATTAGATGAACCATTCAATGGATTAGATCCCATAGGAATTAAAGAGTTTAGAGACTTACTCATTGAGTTGTCCCAAAAAGGAGTTGGGATTGTAATTTCGAGTCATTCATTGGAAGAATTAAGTAAGTTAGTGGATACAGTTACAATTATCAATCAAGGGAAAGTAATATTCCAAGGGAAAAAGACAGAATTTTTATCACTTGGATCTATAAAGAATGTTTGGTTGTTGAAAACTGATAACATAGAACTTACAAAGTCTATCTTAAATAACTTAAACATTGATTTCTCTGAGAGAATGGAGCAACTTGAGTTATCTTTAGATATAGAATCACTAAAAGAAGTAAAGGAGAAACTACTCACAGAGTTACTTCGCCAGGATATCTCCATCATAAATTTTTCTGAGAAACAAAATAATTTTGAAGATATTTTTATCAAAATGCAAATTGATATGGAGAATTGATATGTTTAAATTAATAAAGATTGAGTTGTTCAAATTATTCGCTGAGAAAAAGATTTTCTATGTTTTTGGAGGGTTTATTGGTGTCATTTCTTTATTGATACTGTATCTAAGAATGGTTGCATCAGAATCTTCATTTGGAAATGTTTTTAAAACCACCAGCGATACATTTTCGATATTTGCTATGATAGTTGGAGTTATTTTAGCATTGGTACCGTTTTATCAAGAAATCCAGCAAAAAACAATTAAATCATTGTTAGTGACGCCGGTTAAACGAGTAGAAATTTTGTTTTCAAAATTGTTAGCATCTATTTTTGTCTCATTCTTATTTTTAGTTGTTTTATTTCTAACATCTTTTCTAGCAATAACATTATTATTTGGATTTTTTACAGTTGGAGCTTACTCTTCCTCTGCAGATAATATGCTTACTTTTACTGCTGGATTAATACAAATTATTACAACGTTTTTTACAACTATTTTTTATAGTACAGCAATTATTTGTTTATTTTTGATATCAAATTCTTTATCGGGTGCTCTAGTTGGGGTTGTTTTGTTAAGAGGTTTAGGAGAACTGATTTCAAGAAGTTTATTAGACCAAAATAACTTATTATTATCTTTTAGCCCATTAGGAGTATTGAATATTTTAAACCCTATTTCAAGGAATATTTCGATAATTAGCTACACCATTCAACTACTTTTAACTGTAATCTATTCAATAGTAATTTTTTACATTGCTATTAAACTGTTTGAAAACAAAGAATTCTAAGGATTGCTTCAAAATCAAATTCATGAATTGGGAAAATGATTTCCAATTGGAGTAAGATATCATACAAAGAAATGAAGTTAAATATAGGAAAGAATAAAAGAGCGTAAGATTCCATAAAAAAATCTTACGCTCTTTTTCTAATAGAATACCTTTTACATAATTTCCGTTATGTAATCTTATAAACTATCCAAGGCATTCTTTTGTTCATCATTGACAATATGGGTATACAAGTCAGTAACTTGGGTGCTAGCATGTCCCAGTTGGTGGCTGACCAAAACCTGTGATTTGGTTGCATCATAGAGGCGAGTTGCTAATGTATGGCGAAGTTTGTGGGGTGTCACGCGGACTTTGAAGTCTTCTGAATACTTGGCCACCATTTTTTCAACACTAGAAGCATCAATCCGGTTTGGAACACCTCGATACAAGGTCAGAAAGAGGGCTATATCAGTCTTTTCTGTTTTGTAACGTTTGTCTCGGATAGCAAGATATTGCTCCAGATAAGGCTTAGCAAAGGCAGCAACATTAACCGAGTCTCGTTTTCCACCTTTTCGAGTGACGTCAATCACCATCATCTTAAGATTGAGGTCACGAAGGTCCAAGTTGACTGCCTCAGATAAACGGACGCCAGAGGCAAGAAGGAGTGCGATAATGGCTAAATCTCGCTCTTTATTCTTATTAAAGGAGGATAAGGCGCGATTTGAGAGAGTTTTGGGGTATTCCTCATCTATATAATTCAAAAACCCCTCTGTTTCATCCCCTAAAAAGAGCTTTTGTTTGATATTTTCAGCCCGAGCCGCCAAGGTTTCTTTCTTTTTCTTGGTAGCAACCTTCTTCATGACATTACGGTAGAAATAAGGTTCCCCTTGCTCGTTTTCAACCTCCTCAGTCAAATACTTATAAAGACTAGATAATGCAGAAAGGGTACGGTTAATGGTTGTTTGGGAAACCCCGTTTTTTGTCGTATTGGCATTGAGCAGAGGACGTTCACGTAAGTAAAGAATAAAGGATTCCATATCTTTCTTGGTCATGTGCTCCAGAACGTCTAAAGGAATCTCGGCCATGGTATCAGCATCCGATATACCAGATTCCAAAACCCAGGTGAAAAATCGATCGTATTCCTTTAAGTATTCGTACAAGGTCGTAAAACTGTATGGAACGGCCAGTTTCGATTGGTAATATTCTAAGACGTACCAAGGCATGACTTGTTTGAGTTTATCAATCCGTTCTAATAAGATCTCGCGTTTCATGTTTTTCTCCAAATCTTTCTATACTAGTAGTATAGCATAACCAGATATATTTTTCAAGAAAATTATAGTTTTTCGGAAAGATGTTATAGGGGTTCTATTAATTAACAAAAATTTTTTTTTGAGCCTAAAAATAAAAAAATAACCAAAAAATTTTTTTAAGCCAATTACACTCAATTATGTACTTTATTTAAGTGAACACTGGAAATTTTTAAAGCCGTTCATCTTCTGTAAAATGTACTTTATTTAAGTGAAAACTAAAAATTTTTCAAATGTACATTTTGACAACAAAAAACACTCTATAATCAATTTAATGAACTTTAGAGTGTTTTTACTTTGTTTGATTTTAGTATTCTCTAGTATATCTTTAATCTAACAAAATGCTCCTGTTTTCTTCTTAAACCTTTGCAAATTGGGCAACTTATTAATGAGCGCTTTTTATACTTAATTTTTTCATTAATTTTAAGTTTGTATCGATGATTTGAGTTTTCCTTACATATCCACCATACATTAGTATTACTTAATTCAGTTATTTCAGTTGGATTTGCTAATAAAATATTATTAAGATAATCCTATTCTTTTAATATTTCTTGTAATGTGGTAGACTAGATATGAATTTTGATGGACGATAATTAGGTCAGACAAAAGGTTACATATGGAAAAATTAGTTTTTATCGGAATGCTAGTTTTCTTGGCAGTTGTGTTTATTGGAATATTGTTTTGGCTGCGTTATAGAATGGAGAACACCTTTGAGAACGGTGTTCCAGTGTACGATGCCCCAGCAAATAATCAGACTAGAACGAGTAAGCTAAGCGTAGGAGAGTATGCAGTGCACATAGTTTTAATACTAATTAGCGCTGTAATTGCCTTTAAGGTCATGGGCATGTTCCGTCATGGGGCGGCGCCAATTGGTGCTGCTATAATCACGCCTTCTATAATGGCGCTTTTCAATGCACGAAGGAGAACCGGGAAATCTTGGATAGGTATCGTTGCAGTGCTTATGATATTCGTGTTTTTGATGTTTGTATATATAATTATAGGTCTACCTGATAACGCACCTCCACTTAAAATTGACAGAACTGAAATTCATCTTACAGAGACTAAGATTTCGGATTTGATAGACCAGGGGTTTGAAATCTATGTGTCAAATGGTAGACATGATTATCCTAATTATAATGAGCTTTTGACAACGGGAAGCTATTCTAAATACCAAGGATCGGGGGTTAGCGTACCAAACGGCTTTAAGCCATATGACTCAGCAGTTACGCGATCGACTTATCTTCTTGTAAAGAAGAATGTAGTTCTCGGATGTATAGGTGTTTACGGAGATAAGAGGAAGAGTACGGAGCTGAAGGACTGTGTAGTTACGCAGGTTTGCTTCGATTCTGAATGCACAGCAGCTGCTAAAAAATATGGAATTCCATATAATATAGATGGTATAGATTTGCTAAAGAAGCTTGACGAAAACGAGTTCACGAAAGTATTTGGGAAAAAAATATGGCTGACTCCAAGCGAGCCAAGAGATGAATATTTGGGTCATTATGGCGTGCAGTGGGGAGCAGGTAACAATGAATTCTTTTGGAATCATTATTTTATGAATTTAGACCTTAATTCGAATAATGATATAGTTAATTTTAATTTTAGTTCTAATATTGCAGCAGAGCGATAGAAGAATTTGCAGGGATAATTAGGTAAAATGAAAAAGAAAAAAGTACTAAGTAAGACAAAGTATGCTATTTATCTTCTAGTGGTCCACCTTATATGCATACTTTTCACTATAAGCAAAATAGTGATACCTTCATGGGGTCACTGGTTAGAGACGACACGCTTTCTTTGGACAAGCATTCCTACCTATGTATGCGTGTTAATAGCCATTTTCCCAATAGTATGCTTTTGGCCATATTTGATTAGTGCAGATTTTAAGCCAGGTACATCAAAGACCTTGCTTGCTACTTTTGGTCTAATAGTAGGTAACGTGACTCTGATTTTGATATATACGACTATTTTGCACAAGGTATTATAGGTATAAAAGAAATCCCTTTATAGGGATTTTTTGATTGCTTCAAGTAGCTCGTCATATTCTTCAAATGCTGGAACCTCAGGATGCTCCTTCTTGATTGATTCGGTGCTTCTAAACAAGAATCCTTGTGGGTGTCTCCTTGAAAGAAGTCGGTTTAACCGACGGTCAAGGCAGTTGATTTGGTTAGTCCAAATTATTCGGCAAGCCATAAATACTCAAATTTCTCCCAATAACATTGTCATCATAGATAGTTTCCCCTTATCACTTTGTCAACTAGTCCGTAACCATAGAGCACATGTTTTTAATGAACTAGCCGACATTGGTTACAATTCCTCTAAGCACCTTTGGGTCTATGGATTCAAAGTACATATGCTGGTCACCCTATCAGGCTATATTCTGAATTATGTTGTAACGCCTGCCTCAGTACATGATATTAGGGCAGTTGATGACTTACTAGAAAATTGTTCTCAATCCTATGTTTTAGCTGATTTAGCATATCTTAACTATGTACTCAGAGAACAGTTGAAACAGAAAAGTTACCATCTTTGGACGCCTTTACGTTAAAATATGGCAAGAGCTAAACAACATAATCATTGGAAACTAATGGCTATGAGACGGACTATTGAAACTCGATTTTCAGAACTTTGTGCTTTTTTTGATGTCGAACAAACACTAGCTAGAGGCTTAACAGGATTGCAGTTGAGAATGGAGCAAATTGTACTGACTTATAATCTGAGATACTTTGAGATTAACTAGCACCACGAGTAAAAATCTATATCTTACTATCAATAAGACCTTAAATGAGTAGCAAAAATGTACAATTGAACCACTACTTCTTCTGCATCTATTAAAGTAAAAATGTACAAATCAATTCCTTAAATCAGATGATGTTATGAACTAGAAAATATACAAAATAACACTTCAAAATAATGTACAAAATAAAAAAAAAGTACACTCCTTAAAGAATGTACTTTATGCTTCTAATTCAGTTGTATCAATAGTTTAGCTCACGTTAAGTCAATTGTACATAAACTTTTAGTTTTATAGGACTGTTTTGTATCTCTTTCTATACTAGATCCCTTTTAACCACAATAAAATCAGCAAATCTCATGGATTTACTGATTGTTTTTCTTCTCTAACTTATTTTTCTACATACTGAAATGGAATCTTGCTACCACAGAGCCAATTATAGACTCGATCATTGACTTGAACGTTCATAGCTTCATGAGCATATTCTGGCATGATTAAATGCTCTTTTGGACATTCTAAGCGATTATAAATGGCAAACTGCGCTTCAGGATAACAAACATCATCATCCAGTCCTGTAATCATGTGAACTTGTCCTTTGATGCGATGGGCAAAGTTTTTTACATCAATATAGGCTAAAGTCTGCATCAAACGATCTTCAGTTTCGTGAAATGGATCATGGAACTTGAAATAACGGAAAAGCTCGTCATAGGCCTCACTGGTGTTCCCGATCTCTAATACACGTCTGAAATCCGATAAGAATGGATAAATGGCCACCGTTCGTTGTATACGAGGATTCAATCCAGCAGCCACAAGAGCCAGGGCACCACCTTGAGAGGCTCCATAGCTGGCAAGTTTGCTGTCGTCTACTTGAGGGAGGCTGGCTACAATTTCAATTAACTGGTAAAGGTCTAAGTAAACATCCTTATAAAAGAGCTCATCCCGACCTTCCACGGCTCCACGTATAATCTGTCCTTTTACGGTATTCCCAAGTGGTGAGCGATCTCCATCGGTTGAAAAACCTGACTGGCCTCTCACGTCCATAGATACAACACCATAGCCTGCTACTGTATAAGCCAGCATATCAGCCCAATCCCAACAACGGCCCATATAGCCATGAAAATGGAAAATAACGGGAACCTTTTGTTCCGTTTTTGGCAGGATCATTCTTGAATAGACAAGGCCATTTCTGGTTCCTTTAGAGGTTAATTCATAACAAATCACATTTGGAATGCTGAAATCTCGTTCTTCGAGCTTGTATTCAGGCAGTTCAGTCATCTTTGCTAGGGCTTGATCCCAAAAGGCATCAAAATCTGCGGGAAGCTCATCCCGTCCCTTGTAATCTTTCATTGTCTCTAGTAATTTAGGATCTTTCATATAATCCTCCTTAGGTATATGTAATCGCTACCAAAAATGTACCATATTTACTTAAGGATTGCAAGAGACAAACAAAAATTACATAACCAAAATTATGTAATTCGCTTATAGATTCAAAAATATACTTAATTGTTTCACTAGATCTGGATTAGTGGGTAAAGCTGAATGATGAGCTTTACGACCGTTTAAATTCACTTCTGTATAAGTTTGATTGTCAAAAATAGATTTTGCTGCTTGTGCACTAGAGAGAGGAACGATGCCATCTGATTTTCCAGCAAAGCTACCGACAAAATTAAGGACCTCTACTTCTTTTCCCAGGCGATGCTTCCATGTTTGAAAATCTTCATACATCTCTTGATTGAATTGGTAAGGACTACCAATAATAGCCAACTTGCTGACGGTTACCTTCTTTTTCTCTAAAAAGCCACTTTCCAGTAAACCAGTCAAAACCAGTCCCCCATTGGAATGCCCGACTGCCTTAAACTCTGTAAAATGATAGTGATCAAGAAGATAGGTTAAAGCGATCTTAAGGGATTCGATTTGCTGCTTGATATTGCTGTAGCCATCTCGATTGTTCTCAAAGCCAATCACAATCATCGGATTCGGCTCTTTCGTATTCAGTCTTCCTTCCATCTCTATAGAATCATCTTTGTTGACTTTTATTTTTAAGAGACTCTGTTTTTTTCTAGAAAAGCGATGGAGCATGTGGATGGTTCCGTTGAATCGCTGTATACTGGCTGAACTCCCAGGTACAAAGATGATTGGTCTAATCGGTGGTTTCTTCGACCCTTTAGGAAATTCAAAGGGCTTTCTGTGCGAAGAAAACAATCTTGCAAAGAAACGAATGAGTTGTTGAAATAGTTTTTTTAACATGTTTCCTCTAGTAGTAGTTTCTAAAAGAACCCAGAACAGTGTGTTCCAGGCCCTTATTAGAAACGATTATTTCCGTTTTTTCTTATTTTTGCGCATTTGTTTGGCCATCTTGTTCATCGCCCGTTTCATCATAAATTCACCGGCTTTTCCTTTGAGACCACCGCCAAACATTTGGCTCATGTCAGGCATTCCAGCGCCTCCGCCAAGAGCTGACAAGTCAGGCATGCCACCTTGTCCCATCATGCCTTCGAGGGCAGACATATCAGGCATTCCACCAGGCATATTCTTCGGCATGTTATTTGGATTGAGCCCCATTTGTTTCATCATCTTGTTCATATCACCAGAGAGGACGCCCTGCATCATCTGTTTGGCTTGGTTAAAGTCCTTGATGAATTTATTGACTTCGACAAAGCTATTTCCTGATCCAGCAGCAATCCGACGACGACGGCTTGGATTCAATAGATCTGGATTTTCCCGTTCAGCTGGTGTCATGGATGATACGATCGCACGTTTGCGAGCAATTTCTCGTTCATCGACCTTGAGGTTCTTCATGGCAGGGTTATTGGCCATCCCTGGAAGCATCTTGAGCAAATCTTCCATTGGTCCCATGTTTTGAACTTGATCTAACTGATCAATGAAATCGTTGAAGTCGAAGGTATTTTCCCGCATCTTCTCAGCGAGTTCAAGGGAACGTTTCTCATCGTATTCTTGAGAAGCCTTCTCGATCAGCGTCAGCATATCCCCCATACCGAGGATCCGACCAGACATACGGTCTGGGTGGAAGGTTTCGATATCGGTTATTTTTTCACCAGTACCAGTGAATTTGATTGGCTTCCCAGTAATCTGACGGACAGAAAGGGCCGCACCACCACGGGTATCCCCATCGATCTTGGTCAAGATGACCCCAGTTACTTCGAGTTGTTCATTGAACTCACGCGCCACATTGGCTGCCTCTTGACCAATCATGGCATCGACAACCAAGAGGATTTCGTTTGGCTCGGCAAGGGCTTTGACGTCGCGCAACTCGCCCATGAGTTTTTCGTCGATTTGCAGACGACCAGCCGTATCGATCAAGACATAGTCATTGTGATTGGCTCTTGCCTGCTCCAAACCTTGGCGAACGATCTCTACTGCAGGGACTTCTGTACCAAGTGAGAAGACAGGGACATTGATCTGTTGACCAAGGGTCTTCAACTGGTCGATGGCCGCTGGACGATAAATATCGGCCGCAATCATCAAAGGACGCGCTTTTTCTTCCTTGACTAATTTGTTAGCTAATTTCCCAGCAAAAGTTGTTTTACCAGCCCCTTGAAGACCGACCATCATGATAATGGTTGGAATCTTTGGAGATTTGATAATTTCTGCTGTTTCTGAACCCAAAATCGCAGTCAATTCTTCATCGACAATCTTCACGATTTGTTGGGCAGGGTTCAAGGTTTCGATGACTTCATGACCTACAGCCCGCTCGCGGACCCGTTTGATGAAGTCTTTTACAACAGGAAGGGCAACGTCGGCCTCTAAGAGGGCTAGACGAATCTCTTTGGTCGCTTCTTGGACATCTGCTTCAGAGATTTTCCCTTTCTTACGAAGATTTTTAAAGACGTTTTGTAAACGTTCGGTTAAACTTTCAAATGCCATACTCTTTCTCCTAGTTAAGTCTTATATTTATTTAGTCTCGATTATCGATACTGGAAAGCACAGAAATTTGTTCCTGTAAAAAAGGATCTTCAGGGTATTTTTCAGAAATCTGATCCAAAATTTGACTACGAACAATGTAATCGGAATACATATGGAGTTTCATTTCGTAGTCTTCCAAAATCTTTTCTGTACGTTTAATATTGTCATAGACCGCCTGACGGCTCACTCCAAACTCTTCCGCGATCTCAGCCAAGCTGTAGTCATCTGCGTAATAGAGCTCGATGTAGTTCATCTGCTTGTCCGTCAAGAGCGCTGCATAAAACTCAAAGAGCGCATTCATTCGGTTGGTTTTCTCAATTTCCATACCTTTCATTATATCAAAAAAGCCCGCTAAAGACTAGCGGGACTTGATGCTTTTTGAGCTTGAAATAAGAGGATCTATCATTAGAGTTTCAGTGCCAACATATTGACCGTCATCCCTGCTGCAGTTCCCATCAAAAAGATAGTATCTCCTTCCTTCACATAGCCATGATCCAGTGCATAGGCTAGGCCGAAAGGCACGGCTACCGAAACCATATTTCCATAATCACTGACAATATTGAGGTACTTGTCTTTGCCAACGCCCAATTTGTCCATGACAAGTGGCAAGGCACGGCTTGCTTGGTGAGGAATAATATAGTCTACAACATCTTTAGAAATGCCTGATTTCTCTTGGAATTCTTGGAACATTTCTGGAATAACACGGGCAGAAAGCAAAAGGATTTTCTTCCCTTTCATATCAAACATGAAATCCGTCTTGGTTGCTTCAGAGTACAATTTCGGATGATAAGCTGTCAAACCACCACGAATTTCGGTATCGTGGGCTCCCTCAGACCAGGTACGTTGCATACTGGCAATGATTCCTTTATCTTCCTTTGTTGCTTCAAAGATAAAAGCTGCAGCTCCATCGCTAAACAGTTCAAAGCTTTCTTTTTGTTTAGGATTAAGCCCTAGGCTTCCTACTTCACTAGATACAATCAGAACCCGACGGTATTCACCACCTTCAATCAGATAAGAAACAGTGCTCAAAGCTGATACAAAACTGGTACAAGTTGTATTGATATCCATAGCAGGAATCGTCAGTCCCTTGGCCACGCGCTCATGGATCAGAGCAGCTGTACAAGGAATGGGCTGAACACCAACCGCACTAGCCGAAACCAGGCAGTCGATGTCTGCCATTTCAAGCCCTGCATGGTTTAAAGCCGCTTCAATCGCACGCGCTGCAAGATCAATCTGTGTTTCTTCTCCTTCTTTCACGCGATAGCGAGTCTGGTCTTTGAAAGTAACTGTATGAGATGGAAGCGCAGTTCCATAGCCTTTAATTTGCAAATGTCTTTTTACAGTAGTCATAGGATTCTCCTTTTATTGAAGTCGTTGAACACGTTTTAATTTACGTGTTGGGTCCCATTGGTAATCGATAAATTGAATACTTGGGAGAATGAATTGTTTTTGCTGAGCTAAGAGTTCAAATTGAGCAAAGATCGCTTGCTCCATAGACTCTGTCCGGTGACTCAAGGCAATGGTAATGGATCCATCTGCCAACTGAGTTACTTGATAGTCCTGAATATTTTCGACAAAGAGAATGCACCGCCGAATAAAATCCGGATAGATCATCTGGCTACTACCATCTTCTTTTTTGAAATAGAAGATATCATCTGATCGTCCTTCGATCTTTGCGATTCGAGTAAAGATGGAGCCACAAGGACAAGGGGACTTTTCTTCCACCAGAATATCATTGAGTCGGTAGCGATAGATGGGTTGACTGGTTCGTTTGAAATCCGTAATAATCGGATAAAAGCGGCTATCATCTAGATACTCTTTTTCGACATACAAAATATCTTCGTTAAGATGTAGATTGCCTTCTGAACAGGTACAAGCTAAAAATCCCTCTGTCGCTTGGTAGACCTGATCAACCTTGTCTAGTTGAAAGGTTTTGGCAATGGTCTGAGCATCTCGATCTTCTAGAATCTCTGCGACAGAAACAACCTTGACGGGTTGGATCGCAAGTTGCTGATTGCTGACATAGTTGGCTAACTCAATCAAGGTAGAAGCTGGTGCGACCACAATGGTTGGTTGATAGTCCATGAGACGCTCTAAATGCTCCTTGCTATCCTTGAAAATATCAAAATATTCCAAGCGGATAAGGCCTGAATTAATGGTTTGATAGAGTTCATTATCTGCTCGTAAGAAAAAGGCAATGCGATGACCAAACAGGTTTCCTTTTGGCAACATCTTGGCTAGAATCGCTGCAGCCCACATGCTTCTTTCTTTTTCTGTGGTGACAAAAACTCCTCGGTGGCCGGAAGTCCCAGAAGACAAGCCTACTGCTACTTCTCCATTCATCTCAGTAAAATCTCGCGTCTGTTCTTCGCGAATAGCCATCTCTAAAGCCTGATCTCGATCCACCCCTAGGGTATTGAGTTCATTGAAATGTGTCATCATGAAGGTTTTATCCATGGTCCCAAAGGATTCGGGAGAATGGGTTTGAAAATAGGGGGACTGAGAGGTGATAAAAGCATGGTAGCGTGCCAATTGCTTATCTTGGTATCGCTTCAAGGCCTCTTTTGAACGGAATCGATGACACCATCTAGTTTCAATAAAGGTTTTTAGAAAGACTGTTTTTTTCATTTAAAATCCTTTCAATCCGTTCTTGCGGGTCGTGGCTAACCACAACTTGAATACCATCTTGCAAGAGTGTTTCCAGCAAATCAGCTCCTTTTAAATAAGCCTTCTTATCATCCTGAACCAAGGAAGGAATGAGACGCATTTGCCGTGTGAAAGGCAAGAGGTCTACTCCCCAAGAAAGATCCGCCCCAATAAAGAGCTTGAGCTCATCCAGATAAAGACAGCCTTGCCCTTTCGCATGTCCATCGATAGACGAAACAAGAATGCTCCCATCTCCAAAAAGATCCACAGTCGGGCGGTAAGGGAAAGCAGGATGCCTTTGATTTGCTTTGAGACAAGTCACCCGATCCTTGAAATCAGCTGGCAAAAACTCTTTAAAAATCAGATCTTTTAATTTCGGTTTTTGGTACACCTCATAGACTTCCTGGGTGACAAAGAAATGAGCATTTGGAAAAAGTGCTGCTCCTCCGAGATGATCAGGGTGCAGATGCGAAAGAATCACATAGGAAATGGATGCCGGATCAATCCCACGCTCTTGCAATAAATAATTGATCTGGTCTTCTTTTTTCATCTGCATTGGGGTGGCTAGACGGTACCAGAAATACCGAGCTTTTTTCTTAATCTCGTAGTGATAGCCGGTATCGTACAAAATATAGCCTTTTTCACGATGATGAATCAAAAAGACACCTGCTGGAAATTGCATTTTTTCATTCGGAATCCCTTTAAATAAGAGACCAGAATGACTGCTGCAATAGCCTGCTGGAAAATAATCAATGTGCTTGATCATGTTGGACATAGTTGTCAACCCCTTCTTCAATGGTCATTTTTGGATAGTAGCCAAGTTCAGTTTGAGCCTTTTTAATATCGAGGGTTTGGCTATATCGAAGGAGATAATAGGTATAGCGAGTCAATGGGGGTTCGGCTTTCAGATGAAAGAATCGATACACCCCTTCAAGGCTATAAGCCACACTTGCTACTAGACCTGCTGGAAGTTTCCGATAGCGAATCGGCTCTCCCAATCCCTTTAGTGTGGTTTCGATCAAATACTTAAAGGTCTTTGGTTCCCCATTTGTAATATTATAAACTTGTCCGTGGGCTTCTTTTGCTTCCAGAGCCAAGCGAATGGCTAGGGCAACATTTTCCACACAGGTCATATCCATGAGCTGCTCTCCTCCTCGAATCAAAGGAATTCCAATTTTTCGACTGAGGCGTAAGACACGAGGCAAAATACTGGTATCCCCCACACCAAATAATCCTCTAGGACGCAAGATGATACTTGGCACATCTGAATAGTCAGAAAAAAGTTTTTCAGACGCCAATTTACTTCGGATGTAATTGTTGAGGTGATTTTCTTTGGGAGCATCGCTTTCCTTGATGTTTAATTGGTCTTTTCCAGCTGCGTAAATACTGGGAGAAGATACGTAAACCAAGCGTTTTACCGCATATTCACGGCACAAGTCAAGGACATTTTGAGTGCCAACTACATTCGCCTGATAGAAGGCCTTCCAAGGTCCCCAGGCAGTGGATAAAGCTCCAGCGTGAACCACAGCATCAACAGACTGGAAGGCTTGTCTTAATTCCTCAATAGCGCTCAAATCCCCTTTGATAAATTGGACGCGCTCACCTTCCAGAGCCTTCCCAATTTTTTCGTTTCGGCCAAAGGCTACAATGGAATAATCGTGAGCCAACAACTCATCGATCACATATTTTCCAAGGAAGCCAGTCGCACCTGTTACAAGAATTTTCATAGTTTCCCATCCGTTCCACGTCTTAATAATCGTTGAATCTCAAACTCCAAGGTATCCAACGGCTTGTAGGTTTTTGAAAGTTTGTTTAGTCTTTCTAACTTTTCCCAAGATTCTTTTTCTAATAGGGCCTTAAAACCTGCTTGAATCTCTTCGGTGCGATTGCGATGTGCTTGAAAAGCAATTCCTGCTTCTACTCCTCGAATCGCATAGTCAAATTGGTCATAATCATGTGGCAAGATCAAGGCTGGTTTTTTAAATTCGATACACTGATAAAAGATTCCAGCTCCTCCATGGTGAATGACATAGTCCATCTGCGGAATATATTCTTTGTAGGGTAGATATGAGACAACCGTCACATTTGGCGCTACTTCTTCTTCAGAGAATTCCTTTGCCCCATCTCCAAGAGTGACAAAAAAGTGACATTCTGGATGCTCTTTGGCCAACTGCTTGGTTTGCTGAAGCAAGTTCTCCTTCGCCCAAGGCAACTGGGTTCCACATGTCACGAGTACCTTCGTCTTGTCCTCGTAAGGACTGAGATCTAAAGGATAATCTTCAGCTTTTTCAAGAGAAGTTCCCAAAGGGCCAAGCCACGCATATTGATGAGGGAAGTGTGTTTTCAACTCTAGCTCCATCATCCCAATTCCAAAGATGGCATAAGGAGAGTAGATGGTCTCCACTCCATTTTGATTGTACAACTTGAAATTGTAACGTTTTAAGCGTTTGCGTAAGAGGAAAGCCCCACAGTATTTTCCAATGCGCGTGAGTTTACGGCATAGTGCTTGTACCTTCTCTTCCTTCTTTGTGCGCGCGACTCCCATCCCTCCGAAGAAGCAAGGAGGACCATAAGGAGTTTCGATTGCAAATTGTGTCGCCATGGTGGTAATCCAAGGAATTTCCAACTGTTCAGCCACAAAACCAGCTGATAGAGTGATAAAGTCAGCAATCACAATATCTGGACGATTGACGCGCCACTCCTCTAACAATTGATCCGATACATGATTAATCAAATCCAGACTCTTGGATAATTGCCGATAAGCTGAAAAAAGATTGAGTTTCTTATCGTTATTCGCCGCGCGTTCAAATTCTTCTACTTTGTCCTCTAGAATTGGAACGACAGTGAAGCCAAAACTTTCTGCAACGGCCTTTTTCTGAGGTCCTGTGAAAACCCGGATCTCCATCGAAGGATCATCTAACAAGGGTTTAACGAGATTTAAAGTTGGGTACAGATGCCCGCTCAAGGGAACGGCTACCACATCTATTTTAATTTTTTTCATTTTTTCCTGCCTTATATCTCTTATTAAGCTTTAAAACCTGCTTCTATCTATTAATTCGTAAAAAAAATCAAAAATTGAAGAAAAAATAAAAATTTTTTTAAATTTTTTAAAATATTTCCATTTTGCCTTTACTATCACTATTTAGAAAGAATGTCTTCAACCTAAAAAAGCTCCCAAATGCCAAAGAGAGAAAGTCTCCCAAACATTTGAAGAGTTTTTTTATTACTGTGAATTGCGAGCTTAGTTATTTTCCAAATAAAATTCG
The DNA here is from genome assembly GCF_030440005.1 of Streptococcus sp. SP1. Taxonomy (NCBI): domain Bacteria; kingdom Bacillati; phylum Bacillota; class Bacilli; order Lactobacillales; family Streptococcaceae; genus Streptococcus; species Streptococcus sp. SP1. Next base: position 47,970 of record NZ_JAQFJJ010000002.1, on the reverse strand, counting down.
AACCGCTCGCCGACATACTGACTTTTTACATACTCAAAAGCCGTCCCATCTTCAAAATAGGAAACCTGTGTCAGACCTAAAATAGCTTGTCCTTTTGAAATCTGTAAATAGTCCGCAATCTTATCCTTGGCCAATCGCGCATAGATGGTCTGGTGCGACTTTCCAATCTTATAGCCATGACGCTCCAAGGTTTGGAAGAAATGGCTGGTAACCTCTTCACGATTGAAATTCTTAATAAATTTCTCTGGAATAGAGGCCACTTCATAAACAACAGGGATCCCATCAGCATACCGGACCCGTTCCATCCGAATGATGGTCTCTGTCTTATCGATGCCCAATTTATCCACTTCTTGGAGGCTAGGAATGGTTTTACGGTAAGATATCACTTGGCTAGAAGGTTCCTTGCCTTGCGATTTCATAATTTCTGTAAAACTGGTTGTGCCCCGCATTTTTTCTTGGACGCGCGTGCTGGTGATAAAGGTACCACTTCCTACCCGTCTTTCAAGCACTCCTTCTTCAACCAGAAGGGTAATAGCCTGCCTAAGCGTCATCCGACTCACCTGAAATTTCTCAGCCAGATCGCGTTCGCTGGGAAGACGCTCCCCGATTTTCCATATTTTTTGATCAATCTCAGACTTAATTTGATCATGAATTTGAATGTAAGCTGGAATCATAACCTTGCTCTTTCTCTGTGTTATCTCTATTGTAGCGTAAAATTCCTAATTCTTCAATCAGAGATTGGTAAAGACAAGGCTTTTGTGTTAGAATAGAGGAAAGTAAATTTCTTTAAGAAGGGGATAAGATGACAAACCTATCAACTGATTTGCATGATGTTGAAAAAATCATCGTGCTTGACTACGGTAGCCAATACAATCAGCTTATTTCACGTCGGATTCGTGAAATTGGAGTCTTCTCAGAATTGAAGAGCCATAAGATTTCTGCTGATGAAGTTCGTGCAATCAATCCAGTTGGGATCGTTCTTTCAGGCGGACCAAACTCTGTATACGAGGAAGGTTCTTTTGATATCGATCCTGAAATTTTCGAACTCGGTATTCCAATCCTTGGAATCTGTTACGGAATGCAATTGTTGACCCATAAATTGGGCGGGAAGGTCGTTCCTGCAGGTGATGCTGGTAACCGCGAATATGGTCAATCTGAATTGACTTTGACAGAATCTTCTGCTCTTTTTGCTGGCACACCAGACAAACAATTGGTCTTGATGAGCCATGGGGATGCTGTTACAGAAATTCCGACTGACTTTATCCGCACTGGTACTTCTGCCGACTGTCCATTTGCATCGATTGAAAATCCAGACAAGAAAATCTACGGAATCCAATTCCACCCTGAGGTTCGTCACTCTGTTCACGGTTATGACATCCTGCGTAACTTTGCCTTGAACATCTGTGGGGCTAAAGGTGATTGGACCATGGACAACTTCATTGACATGCAGATCAAAAAAATCCGTGAAACCGTCGGAGACAAACGTGTCCTTCTTGGTCTTTCAGGTGGTGTTGACTCTTCCGTTGTTGGGGTTCTCCTTCAAAAAGCCATCGGCGATCAATTGATCTGTATCTTTGTAGACCACGGTCTTCTTCGTAAAGGAGAAGCTGACCAAGTTATGGAGATGCTTGGTGGCAGGTTTGGTTTGAACATAGTCAAAGCAGATGCTGCAAAACGTTTCCTTGATAAGTTAGCTGGAGTATCTGATCCTGAGAAAAAACGGAAGATCATTGGTAACGAGTTTGTTTATGTCTTTGATGACGAAGCAAGTAAGCTCAAAGATGTGAAATTCTTGGCACAAGGAACTCTCTACACTGACGTGATCGAGTCTGGTACGGATACTGCTCAAACCATCAAGTCTCACCACAACGTTGGTGGACTTCCAGAAGATATGCAGTTTGAACTGATCGAGCCACTCAACACTCTTTATAAAGATGAAGTTCGTGCGCTTGGTACTGAGCTTGGTATGCCAGACCACATCGTATGGCGCCAACCATTCCCAGGCCCAGGTCTTGCCATCCGTGTTATGGGAGAAATCACTGAAGAAAAACTCGAAACCGTTCGTGAATCAGACGCTATCCTCCGTGAAGAAATCGCCAAAGCTGGTCTTGACCGCGATATCTGGCAATACTTCACTGTCAACACAGGCGTTCGTTCTGTTGGGGTTATGGGTGATGGCCGTACCTACGACTACACTATTGCCATCCGTGCTATCACTTCTATCGATGGAATGACAGCTGACTTTGCGAAGATTCCATGGGAAGTCCTCCAAAAAATCTCAGTCCGTATCGTAAACGAAGTTGACCACGTCAACCGCATCGTCTACGATATCACAAGTAAACCACCTGCAACTGTAGAGTGGGAATGATTTATAAACATGATTTGAAGTGAAAAGGTTGTTTTAACAGCACTTTAGGTTATTATAAAGGTTAAAAATCAATCAAAATTGATTGTTTCCCCACCAAAAGCCCCACCAGAAACTGATCTGATAGGGCTTTTTAGTTTTAGGATGTAAAAACGCAAATTATAGTTTCTTCTCTATAAGAAGAATGAAAAATTTCATCATATCTCGTTTTGAGACTGGGAAATTAAACAATAATGTAGTAAATTGTGTAAAAGAAATAAATCCCTTATAGAGTGATCTTTCGCAAATCTACTAAAAGGGATTTATTTCTTTTTATGTTTACATAACTCCTCCTACACTATCTTAACTTTTGTTATAGCTGTTTCTACTATTGTTCCATCATCAATTATCAACAATTCTACAAAAGAAATCGCTAAATAATTTATATCTAAATCATATCTTTTTTCAAGTTTATTAGTATAATCTATATTCTCCTTAAAAATAATATTTTTTTCTTTATCATATATATAAACACTAATTATAGCGCTATTAGAATATCCATTTAATAAGCAATCAATGGTTAATGTCGATTTATTAGAATTTTGACTATTTCCTAATACAGTATTAAAATCATATACATGTAGTTTAGGAGTACTATAAATAATGCTCTCCGAAATATTGTCTAAGATTGAATCTACCGTTGAATCTAGCATCACATTATTGTTTTGTTTTTCTTCTTCAATAGAGCATACCTTTATTTTAAGTTCATTTTCCTCCAAACATAGTAAATTTGTAATTTCAAACTCTATAGACTGTTCAAGTCCCTTTGAAAATCCAACAAAGACCCCATTCATCCAAATATACACGGGAAGATTTAAGCTTTTCATTTTCAAGAAAATATTTTTAGTAATTAATTTATCTTCACCTTTAAAATGATTAAATAAAGTTAACAATGTAGGTTCGACATCACCATTTTTTTCATTGAAATCTGATTTCGTGTAAGTCCAATTTCTGCTTAAGTGCATCTTATCTATTTGATAATAGTCTAGTTGATTTATATCTACATATTTATCAAAATAATAATGCTCAGAGTGTTCAGGCAATTGATTGACTCCTGTTATAGCAGAATTTTTCAACCAGCTATATTCTACTTTAATATTTTTCATCTCTAATACCTCTTAGTAAAGCAATTTATCTTCATATTCCTCCGTCTATTTAATGCGATATATTAGAAAAAAACAGAGTCTGCTTTACCAGACTCTGCATATGTTATTTCGTTGCTGGTTGTTGCTGTGTAATACAGTGAATATTACCACCACCATATGCAATCTCTGTAGTTTCAACTCCAACAACTTTACGATCAGGGAACATCGCTTGCACTTGTTTAACCGCCAATGCATCGTTCTCATCACCATATTGAGGGAGAATAATTCCTCCATTAACTATTAAGAAATTCAAATATGATGCAATTGCAACTTCTCCTTCCTCTCTTGGAATAGCCCCTTCAGAGAAATCAATCGTATCTGCATCTTTAAGATAGCATGGCTTCTTAGTAACACACATTTTATGTACTTTTAACTTTCTGCCTTTTGCATCTGTTTGTTCACTTAGAAAATCAAACGCAGCTTTTGCTTCCTTATAGAAAGGATGGTTCTCATCTTCAGTGTAAATACATGCAACTTCTCCAGGTTTTACAAAACATGCTACATCATCAATATGACCATTCGTTTCATATGGGTCAATACCATCTTTCACCCAAATTACTTTTTCACAATTCAAATAATCTTTTAACTTTTGTTCAATTTCTTCTTTTGACAAATGTGGGTTTCGACTTGGATGAAGAAGACACATTTCAGTAACCATCACTGTACCTTCACCATCAACGTGAATTGATCCACCTTCTAAAACAAAATCATCTGTTTTATAAGAATCAGTATTTGTTAATTCACAAACTTTTCTTGCAACAAGCGCATCTTGATCCCAAGGGAAATAGAGTCCATCTACTAAACCACCCCATGCATTGAATTCCCAATCTACTGCACGACGTTCACCTTTATCATTTATAAGAAATGTAGGACCACAGTCGCGAATCCACGAATCATCATTTGTCATCTCGATTACTCTTATATTTTCACAATTAAGAGCAGATACACGAGCTATAGCATTTTCAAATTGAAGAGGTGGTACACAAAGTGAGACTGGCTCAAATTCACTAATAGCTTTAGCAACATCTAAAAATGCTTTTTGAGCCGGTTTAGCTCCTAGACGCCAATTATCATTTCGCCATGGCCATAACATCCAAATTTGTTCTTGTTCTTCGAATTCTCCTGGCATTCGAAATCCATCTACTTTAGGGGTTGTACCCAAAATACGTTTAGACATCTCAAGTCCTCCTTTTGTTGTATTGGTATTTAGTTACTATCATTTTTTGATTTTTTTCACACGAATAATTACTTCACCTAAGATAAGACAAATTAATGAACCGATAGTTACAGGTAATTTATCAGCTAATGTTACTTCGTCAAAAGATAATGGGAATGCTGTAAATAAAAGCGAGATCAAAATCATAATAATTGGAATCACAACCATAATTTTTAAAATAAGATCACTTCCTCCTACTTTAAAAGGTCGAGGGGTTTCTGGATCAATTTTTCTTAACTTATAAAATGCTGGAAAAACTGGTATATAAGAAAGTAGGAACATAACAAGGTTCAATGAGAAGAACGCCCAAAACAGATCCTGATTTGGCAATATTGGTGCAATGACTACTACAAATGTTGCAACAAAACCATTTGCTAAAGCTGATCCAATTGGCATGTTATTCTTTTTACTACGTTTTGCAAAAAACTTCGGCATATCTCCATTTTCAGCAGCATAACATGCCGTGTTATTCACTCCTAATGACCATGAAATCATATTTCCAAAAAGAGTTAGTAAGAACAGAAATGCCATTAAAATTATAAACCATCCATTTTCTGATCCGGTCAAAAGTTTAAAGCTGTCCATCATACCACTACTAGTAGAAATTTTATCAACTGGAATCGCTACCCCAATACCAAATGCAGAAAATATATAAATAGCCGCAATAACTAGACCTGCAACAATTATAGATTGAGGTATTTGTTTTTTAGGATTCTCCATATCATCCGCACACGTACAAATAACTTCAAAACCAAGTAGATTAAAAATAATAACAGAAATAAATGATAGACTGTTTAAATCAAATGATGGTAAAAGTGAATCCAACGTAATTTTATTAGCCATTCCTTTTGTAAAGGCAATGTATAATCCCAAGACTCCTACTAATAGTGCTAATATCATCTTTATAATTGCCGCACCATTGAGGATCCATACGCTATCACTTGCGGGATAAAAGCTTATCCATATAATCAACCAAATAAATACAAGTTCAATTAATAATGTCCAGAACATCGAAAACTCAACACCTGTAATCGTTGTCAACAACCCAGGAGTCATAACAGCTAGTGATGCTAACCACAATGGAAAATTAATCCAATAATACCAGGAGGTCCTTGAGCCCCATCGGTGTCCAAACGCCTTCGTCACCCAATCATAGATTCCACCATCACCTATATAAGTAGTACCTAATTCAGCTGAAATCAATCCGTATGGTAACAAAAAAGCAATTAATAAAAATAACCACCAAAAGAATTGAGAATTCCCAATCGCCGCAACTGGAGCTGCAGCTTCTGCAACAAATACTACACATATTACAGTTAATACTGTAGTAAACAAACTAAATTTTTTCTTTTCTTCCATTTTTTTCTCCTTCCTTTAAGAGGAGAGTTATAACATCGTCAATTTAAAGCAAATTAACCCTTTTTATTTTAAAAATAATTCCAGTTCTGCTTTAGCTACAGATTGTTTTTCAAGGTCATATGGATGACGTTTTTCAAAATCACGAAGTAGATAAACTAAGATACCTCGCATTGAAGTTAGACGATTTTCCGCCTCATCAAAACAAACCGAATTTGGCCCATCCATCACTTCATCAGACACTTCTTCGCCACGTGTAGCAGGTAAACAGTGCATGAATTTACAATTTTCTCCTGCTTTTGCCATCATCTCTGAATCAACATGATATTTAGGATAGAAAACCTTCATACGTTCTTCTTCTGATAATTCCGCTTCATATAGGCCATACCATACATCAGTGTATAAGAAATCTGCACCAGTAATTGAATCTATATCATCAGTTACTAAATATTTACCACCTGATAGTTTACAAATTTCATCATATTTTGACTTATGCATATCATTTAATTGGAATCCCTTCGGACCGAAGTGAACAAACTCCATACCCATTTTCAATGTAATTAATCCTAAAGAGAAGCATACTTGAGTTGCATCTCCTACAAATACTACTTTACAATCTTCTAATTTTTTTCCTTTCGGCAAATTTTCAATAATCGTAATCAGATCTCCTAATTCTTGTGTAGGATGGTTATAATCACTCATACCATTAATTACTGGTACTTGAGAAAATTTTGCTAAATCAACTACACTCTTATGACGCTCAACACGTGCCATTATAATATCTGTTAAGCGAGAAACCACGGTTGCTGTATCTTCTAGTGTTTCGTGTCCTCCTAGTTGAATTTGACCAGGTGCTAAATATTGTGCGTGCCCTCCAAGTTGAGTCATAGCGGTTTCAAAAGAAATCCGTGTTCTTGTAGATGATTGTTGAAAAATCATACCTAGAGTTTTATTTTTCAACAAAGGTGGGTAATACCCATTTTTAATACAAGCTTTAATCTTAAGAGATAGCTCAGCCATTTCTAAAAGTTGCTCTTTAGAGAACTCTTCTGTTGTAATATAATCAATTTTATTGCTCATAATTGAGACCTCCTGTGTTGTTATGCTTTAATGATATTGCAAAATTTTATAGTTTGCGATAAACTTAAAGGTGTAAACCCACTTTTTTAAAAGTTTAAGTACTAAACCCAGTATTTATGCTTTTAAAAATGTAATGCTATTTTAAATATAAACTCCCTATTTTATTGCTTTTAAATAAAGTTTAGAGTCTTAATTAGTTTCACAGAATAAATGGAGGCTAAATATGATTGAAATAGTTTATATATACAATGTATTTTTAATTATACTGTATACTTTGACCCTTGGTATTGTATTGACCTATTCTTTAAACTCAGAAAAAGATAAAAAATACTTATTTTTTGTAGTCGGTTTATATCTTGTTTTTTTTATTTTTGATAATCTGATCCTATCAATGACAGAAATAATTAAAGATTTCGGAAACACATATAACCAACACTTTCTGGGAGTTCCATTTGTTAAAACTGTCATATATCTTGTTAATAATATTTGTCAGTTTTGGATAGTTGCTAGACTGAGGAAAGAAACACCTTTATTAACCCACTATTGCCTTATTTCTATTACTTTTATATGGATGGCTTTTCCGATTCTAAACAATTCTCCATTAAGAGTTTTTATGTACTATTTACCCAATCAGCTTCTTTTGATTTATACTGGTATATATGCGAGACGAAATCTAATATCTTTAAATATTAGTAGCAGAAATAAAAATTACTTAAAAACTATTTCAAATATCGGAGTGCTATTTGGCATTTTAATTATCTTGGAAGATTTATTTGTAATTTTTAATATAGATTCGTATGACTTGTTGAATCTACGAATTCAAAATAGAAATATGTGTGAAGACATGTTTACTATTGCTGTTTGTTATTTAATAATCAAATATATTCTTTCTGATTGGAAAGCTATTTCTAATGCAGAAGAACAATTATGTTCATTTGATAAATCCCCAAAAATTGACAACCCTAGTACACTAGATCTATTCTCTGAAAAACTTCATTTAACTGAACGTGAAAAAGAAATTATTCCTCTACTTCTTGAACACAAAAACAATCAGGAAATTGCGGATCAATTGTTTCTTTCAGTTGGAACTGTGAAGACACATGTACACAATATTTTTATAAAACTTGAGATCACTAAACGAAATCAACTTTTCGAAGTATATAATTCCTTTGAAAACGAACATCCTGAGCAATAATTGTGTCATAGTCCCGACTTTCAAAGATAGAAATAAAAAAAAGGTCCCCAGTGGACCTTTTTTTCACTAGCTTAAAATTAGAATTTAGCAACCCTAAAAATGTCTTATAAAATATAAGAATCATTAAACACACAAAAAGCACTCTGACTTATTGTCTGCAGTGCTTTCGTGCTATTTTTAGCCAACTAAACCACTAAAGAATTTGACAATGGCATTCCAGATGGCTCCGAAGAAGCCAGCAATGGCATTCCACGCATTTGTGAAGAAGTTTCCACTGTCTTTTAGAATAGCATTTGTATCAAAATTGAGATTGATATTATTAAAGGTATCGCCTGCCTTGTCTACGATACTATCTTTCAAGTCAGACAAGGTCTTCGTAAAGCTTTTGCTACTGATAACACTACTCTTTGAGAGGTTGACTGCGAAATTCACGATCAAATTAATCTGATCACCTGTCACAGTTGTATCCAGCTTATAATTTTTCAGGGTTTCTTCGACGATCTTTCGAATATCATCCTTGCTTAAATCCTGATTGTTCTGTTTGGCATTGGCTACTGCTGTTTTAATGTCGGTCAATGCTACGTTTAACTTATCCGCATCGAAGTTTTTCTTACCAGCGTTTTCTTCATTGATTCCGGATAGAGTCTTTAACTCTTCTTGGGCTAGATCCTTGCTTTCTTGAGAAACCTTGGCACCATTTTTCTCAAGCGAGTAATAAATACCAGCCAAGGCACTTTCACCGGTCACCTGGATAGGGGAAGCTACTGTAATTTGAGCATGCTCCAATCCAAGTGTAACGGCTGCATTACGATACATATCTGCAGTGACCTTGGTGATGTTTTGAGGTGTCACGATATTCACTTCTAGTGGCTTATTTTTGCCTAATTTTTGAATTTTAACAGAGGAATACAGTTCTAAACTGTCATCGTTGGCAACGTTCATAATCGAAGAATAAACCTCTGGTGTCATGGTCTTCCACTCCTCTTTATCATTCGAACTATCGTAGTTCAAGAGACTCAAGGTTTGCTCGATTTGACTTTGGTCCAGCGAATAGCCCAAAACATAGTCTGGCTTGACATAGGTTTCATCAATGACTTTCTGCACATTGCTATCTGCGGAAACCCGCGGGATAGCGGTAAACAAGGCCAAAGTCGTCGTTACAAACAATGCAATCTTCTTTAATTTCATCTTTTTCTTCTTTCTAATTCAAATCAACTCTGGGCATCTCTTATAACCTTTCTCACCTCACTAGAGATGAAAAAAGAAGTAAATAAAGAGTTTACCCACTTCGATTTTCATTATACAGTTGATTTCTTAAAACTAGCTTACAGTTCTTTTAAGAATGCATGACATTTTTATTATCCCTCAAAATCGGAGGCGGAACTGATCAGCTAAAAAAAGAGCCAATCGGCTCTCTGGAAAATGATTAAAACCATGAAAATAACTTCATAATCGTCATATTGGTTTCTACCAAACGGGAATAATAAATATTGCCACCATTAATGTAGAGTTCCATCCCGTTTAAAAGAGAGATAGGGTGGAGGTAAAGATAAGTTTCACCGGTTACATTGCCAAGACTTGGCGCTACCACATCCCGCGAATAAGCGCGGGCCAACTCTAAGGAATTTGTTCCACCGTGTTTTGCGACGTAATCGATGTAGTCTTTCCCAAAATTATAGGCTTGAACCGCAGTCCAGCTATCAACGCCTTTTTTCTTGGCTTCTTTTAACTCATCTGAAAGAGTTTGAATTCCTTGGCGAATACTGGCCTTATTATCACTAATAGTATTGGTCTCACCACTTGCACTCTCACTCGCCTGCATGACATCGTCTTCTCTGCCTTTGGTCTCAGTATAGATCATAGCAAGAATGAGGTTTTCATTGGCCGTGGTGTCCTCCTCAGCAAGGACTTCTCTAACCAGGGAGCGGTACTGCATGACTTGTTTAACATCATGGTGGATCTGAATTCCCTTGTAGATTCCAAATATTAGTAAGATGAATAAGAAGATCTTCACTATACGTTTAATCATTATTTACTCTGTATATCCTCAATATTTTTGATCAAAATAGAATAGGTCCCGTTATCGTTTAGAATAAATTCAACAGATTCTGCATCTTCATAGACATTATTCGGAACGATCAGTTCAATTCCATTTGACAATGACAATTTCTGATTTTCGAACTTCTTCAACTGGCGACTTGCATCAATCTCTTCAAAGGTGACAGGCTCTGGTACAGCTTCTTTAACTTGGTCAATAAAACTAAGGCGAGCTGTCAGATTGTCGTCGAAGAGATCATCCGCTAATTTCTCAGGAGAGAGTTTATTTTCTTCCTCAATATGGTTAAAAATAGCTGATTTAACCTTTGATTGAAATTGAAAATCATCTGTGTTAAAGCTTTCCGCAATCTTCTGGGCTGTTTTTTCTAGTGCCTTGATCGATTTTTTAGGAGAGATCTTGGGTTGCGCCTGCAACAGATTCTCAGAAAAATAGTTCAAGAACGTCCCATTGTACTTGATCCGTTTTTCAATCAAGTGGTATTTGCGGCTTTGAAGATTGATGACCAAAGCTTCATCTGCACCAGTCCCAAAACCAGGTAGATTATTTTGCGTCAGCTTAATCGGATTGTCCACTTCACCGCCAAGATGCGTCAAGGTTTCCCGTAAGGCGATCCGAAGAAAGGCAAAATGGTCCACCCCTTCTTTTGAGAATTGAATGAACACCAAATCGTTGGTCTTTTGATTCTCAGAGACGAAAAATTCTTCCTTCCAACGATTCGCTACTGCGACTGAAGTTTCTAATAGGTCATCTGAGATCATCTCAAGAAAAGGATTGTCCTCTTCGAAAATACCGGTTCTGGCTTCATCGGAGTAGACCCGTTCAATCTTCTTACGCAAGTATTCCTCGATTTTAGGTGTGATATTGAGAAATTTATCTGCCAGATAGAGATCGGTATCGTCTGGGCTAAATTGATGAATAATGGCTTTTTTTACGTAAATATCCATAGGATGGTTTAGTCCTCATAAAGTGGAAAGGCGTCTGTCAAGGCTTTGACTTGGCTACGCACTTCGTCTAATATTTCTTGCTTATCTGCATTCTTCAGCGCTTTGATCATGAGTTCAGCAACGGTGCGACTTTCTTTTTCACCAAAACCACGAGCGGTGATGGCTGCTGCACCAATCCGAATCCCACTGGTCTTAAATGGAGACAAGGTTTCATAAGGAATAGAGTTCTTGTTGAGGGTGATATTGACTTCATCCAACAAGTTTTGCGCCACTTTTCCGTTTTCAACGACTTTAGTGACGTCGACAAGGAAAAGGTGGTTCTCTGTTCCGCCTGAAATAACGCGGAAATCAGGATCTTGCAAGAAGACATCAGCCATGGCCTGACTGTTCTTAATCACGTTAACTGCATACTCTTTAAAGGCAGGATCCAGCGCTTCTTTGAAAGCGACAGCTTTGGCTGCAATGACATGCTCCAACGGTCCTCCTTGAATACCAGGGAAAATAGCAGAGTTTATTTTCTTAGCTAATTCCTCATCATTGGTCAAGATCAGACCTCCACGAGGTCCACGAAGGGTCTTGTGAGTGGTCGTTGTCGTGATATGGGCATAAGGAACCGGACTTGGATGAAGACCTGCTGCCACGAGACCAGCAATATGGGCCATATCGACCATGAGCTTGGCTCCTACTGCATCTGCAATCTCACGGAATTTTGAGAAATCAATGATATGAGAGTAGGCTGAGGCACCAGCAACGATGAGTTTTGGCTTCACTTCTTGGGCTTGTTTTAGGATGGCATCAAAATCCAAGAGCTCTGTTTCAGGATCTACACTATAGGACACAAAGTTATAGGTTTGACCAGAGAAGCTCACAGAAGCTCCGTGCGTCAAATGCCCACCGGCAGCTAGATCCATCCCCATGACGGTATCACCAGGCTCAATCAAGGCCATATAGGCAGCACAGTTTGCCTGACTTCCTGAATGCGGTTGAACGTTCGCAAATTTAGCCCCAAAGATTTCTTTGGCCCGTTCGATCGCGAGACTTTCGACCACATCGACCACATCTGTCCCGCCATAGTAACGACGACCAGGATAGCCTTCGGCATATTTATTGGTCAGAATAGACCCTTGAGCAGCCATCACTGCCTTAGAGACGACATTTTCAGAAGCAATCAACTCAATATTGTTTTGTTGACGCTCTTCCTCTTTAGCGATCGCATTCCATAGGTCTGCATCATAAGCTTTGTAATCTTCTTTATCAAAAATCATCGGTCTACTCCTTTATAAAAAATTATTTATGTACATTATCACTGAGGAAGTTCATCTTCCTCAAAAGAAAGCTCCGGCACTTGTGCAAGCAAATCAGCTTTTGTAATCAAACCTTGCCGCAAAATCCTGGCTTTGGAACCAGAAATATCCAAAATAGTTGAATCTTGGCCTGTCAGAAAGTCATCATCCTCTATACCAGGAACCACTTGATCAAATTCGCTTACAATAGCCCTATACTTTGTTCCACTTGCATGACCTGAAAGATTGGCAGAGGGACCAACCAAAGGGCCGTATTTACGAATTAAATCCAATGTCTTTGGGTGAGCCGGTATACGGAAACCAACTGTATCCAAGCCTAAATGAATCCAGTCTGGTACCTTGTCATTCGCCTGAAGAATAATAGTCAGAGGCCCTGGCAAAAATGAATCAATCAGTTTTGTTAAATAGCTAGGTTGATTTTTCGAATAAAGTCGAATTTCTTTTTCGTCGGCTACATTTAAATTCAGAGCCTTGTCTCTCGGTCTACGTTTTAATTCGTAAATATAATCAACTGCCTCTTGGTCCAAAGCTTTAGCGAAAATACCATAGACTGTTTCAGTTGGCAGAATAACCGCACGGCCTGCTTCTAATTCTTTCTCAATGTTATCCATTGTCTACTACTACCATTCTATCTTGTCCAAATTGGTCTTTCAGAACGCGAACTCGTTTGTCAGGAAACGCTTCTCGAAAGAGCTCTTTTACTTTGGCTCCTTGCTTATAGCCAATTTCTAGATAGATCTTTCCGTCTGGTGTTAAAACACTTGGTGCTTGCTGGGCAATCTTTTCGTAGATAGCATATCCATCACGATCCGCAAAAAGTGCTAAGTGGGGTTCAGAGGCTAAAACATTGGCTCCAACCTCTTCTACATCATCCCGGGAGATATAGGGAGGGTTGGACACTATCAGGTCATAAAGACCTTCTAGTTCGTCCAGTACATCTGACGACTTGAATTCAAGGACAGCTTCTAATTGCTTGGCATTTTCTTGAGCTAGGGCTAAAGCATCTTCTGAGACATCACTAGCTTGAACCTGCCAGGTAGGTCTAGCAAGGGCTAAGCTAATCGCAATGGCCCCACTTCCTGTACCAATATCCAGAACTCGTAAGGCTTTCTCATCGTTTTCTTCGAGAATGAGAGCCACCAACTCCTCTGTCTCTGGTCGTGGAATCAGCACGCGCTCATCAACTTTAAAAACATGGCCACAGAATTCTGCACTACCAATAATATACTGGGCAGGGACGTGATGTTTCAACTGTTCAAAAATGGAATCAAGCAAGGCCTGATCCTCTACTTCCACTTCTTTTTGCAAAGCAAGGACAAAGTCTGTAAAGGTCCAGTTTTTTAAAGCACGATACGCGAAGGAGAGGCTTTCTGCTTCCTCTCCAACGGCTATTAATTCTTCTTCATATTGGGCTAATAATGATCCCAACAACATTATTTATTCAACTCTTCTAATTTTTGAGTTTGATCATACAAGACCAAAGCATCTACCACTTCATCTAATTTACCAGATAAGATGGTGTCCAATTTTTGAAGGGTCAAGCCAATCCGGTGATCAGTCACACGGTTTTGAGGGAAGTTGTAGGTCCGGATCCGCTCTGAACGATCACCAGTCCCGATAGTAGACTTCCGCTCAGCATCTTGCTCGTCTTGGGCAATCTGAGCAAAGTGGTCAGCCACACGCGCACGGATGATCTTCATGGCTTTTTCACGGTTCTTCTGTTGCGTCCGTTCTTCTTGCATCTCTACCTTGATATTGGTCGGCAAATGGACGATACGAACGGCTGTTGCGACCTTGTTGACGTTCTGTCCACCCGCACCAGATGCGTGGTAGATATCAATCCGAAGGTCTTTCGGATCAATGTCATACTCGACTTCTTCGATTTCTGGCATGACCAGAACTGTTGCTGTAGAGGTATGGACACGACCTTGGCTTTCAGTCACAGGAACGCGTTGTACTCGGTGGGCACCAGATTCATACTTGAGTTTTGAATAAACCGATTGACCAGAAACCATGGCTACGACTTCTTTGATCCCACCAACGCCATTGTAGGAAGCTTCCATGACTTCAAAGCGCCAACCTTGGCTTTCCGCGTATTTTTGGTACATTTGTAAGAGGTCACCAGCAAACAACTGGGCTTCGTCTCCTCCTGCTGCTCCACGGATTTCCAAGATAATGTTCTTGTCATCGTTTGGATCTTTTGGAAGAAGTAAGATCTTCAATTTTTCTTCGTATTCTTCCTTTTCGGTCTTAGCATCCTTAAGTTCTTGCTTGGCCATTTCTTCCAAGTCCGCATCGCCACCTGCTTCCTTAATCATTTCCTCAGCGTCAACAATGTTTTGAAGGACTTGCTTGTACTCTCGGTAGGCTGTCACCGTATCACGCGTGGAAGCTTCTTCTTTTGAAAGCTCCATAAAGCGTTTGGTATCAGAGACCACATCTGGGTCACTCAATAATTCTCCTAACTCTTCGTATCGGTCTTCTACAGCTTGTAGTTGATCATAGATATTCATGTTTGCTCCTTAATTCTTGGTTGTTAGATCATAGATTGCTACAATTTCGTCTTCTATGACTTCGCCAGTTTCTTTAAATCCATAATGGAGATAGCAAGATCTCGCTTGATTATTTTCCGGTTCATAAGATAACCAAAGACTTGTTGCTTTTCCAGCTGGCTCTGTTCGAACAAAGTCAATGACTGCATCCATAGTCGGTTTAAAATAGCCTAAACCTTGAAATCGTTTATCGATCATAAAACGAAATAACAAGTAATTTCCCTTGCTGATCCCAATTTTCTGGTCATAGGCAATCATAACAAAACCAACTAATACTTCCTTATCATAAACTGCTAAGGGAGCTATAAAATCACCATTTTTATCATATACATAGGCTTCAGCTAAACTAATGGAATTGGATGCAATAAAATTCCTTTGGTTTGGATGAACTTCTAGATTTAAAACGTCAAAATAATTCTCTATTGTAATATCTTTTAAACAAATAGACATTATTATCCTCTCTAAAACGTTCTAGACTCTTTCAGTTGGTATATCTGGATTAAAATAATGTTTGCGGCAAACGGAGATATAGGTCTCGTGTCCACCGATCTGGATCTGCTCTCCATCATAGACAGGTTTACCCGCTTGGGTACGCAAGACCATGGTCGCCTTGCGGGAACAGTATTGGCAGATGGTTTTGATCTCCTCGATCTTGTCGGCTAACAAGAGGAGGTGTTTGGAACCTTCAAAGAGTTCATTTCGGAAATCATTTTTGAGGCCAAAAGCCATCACCGGCACATCCAGTTCATCCACGACTCTTGCCAAGTCATAGACATGGTGTCGTTTCAAAAACTGAGCTTCATCGATTAAGACACAGTAGGGTTTAATTGCTTGGTTTTTAATAAAGCCAAAGATATCAGTATCGTCTTCAATTGCAACGGCTTCTCGTTTCATACCGATCCGACTAGAAACCACTCCTACTCCATCTCGTGTATCGATTGCTGAGGTCATGATGACGACGCTCTTGCCTTGCTCTTCATAATTATGGGCCACCTTCAAGATCTCAATGGTTTTCCCCGAGTTCATGGTCCCATATTTATAATATAATTGTGCCATTTTCCTTCTGTTCTCTCTAAAATGTGTTTCATTATCATTTTACCATAATTTTGCTAAGCTTTGTATCCCAAAATGTGATAAAATAGTCCTATAAAAAATTTAGGAGGTGGCCATATGCCATTTGTACGAATTGACCTATTTGAAGGACGCACCTTGGAACAAAAGAAAGCCTTGGCCAAGGAAGTAACCGAAGCTGTTGTCCGCAATACTGGTGCTCCTCAGTCAGCTGTTCACGTTATCATTAATGATATGCCTGAAGGAACCTACTTCCCTCAAGGTGAAATGCGCACCAAATAATGGTTCCACTAA
Organism: Streptococcus sp. SP1; assembly: GCF_030440005.1. Lineage (NCBI taxonomy): Bacteria > Bacillati > Bacillota > Bacilli > Lactobacillales > Streptococcaceae > Streptococcus > Streptococcus sp. SP1. The sequence goes on along the minus strand of NZ_JAQFJJ010000002.1, from coordinate 31,350 downwards.
AAAAGCCTTTCTTGCTTGTGATATCACATAGCAGGAAAGGCTTTTTTTATTTTTCTTGGGCTTGACGTTCTGCTTTCCGTTCTTCGAATTCTTCGTCACTCATCAAGGTTCCGCCGACATTGGCTGATTTGGCAAAGGCTGTATAGCGACGCAACCAACCGCTGGAAATTTTTGATTTGAAAGGTTTCAAATGTTTGCGACGTTCTGCAAGGGTTGCATCATCGACAAGTAGATCAAGGGTACGATTTGGAAGATCGATCACGATTTCGTCCCCATCTTCGATTAGGGCGATATTTCCACCTTCTGCTGCTTCTGGAGAAACGTGACCAATAGCAATCCCACGAGTAGCTCCGGAGAAACGACCATCCGTAATCAGAGCCACATCCTTACCAAGACCACGTCCGACAATCTTAGAGGTTGGCGCTAGCATCTCTGGCATACCAGGTCCACCCTGAGGACCCTCGTAACGAATAACGACGACATGTCCCTTCTTGACTGTTCCATTGTCAATCAACTCAAGGGCTTGATCTTGTGAATCGCAACAGATGGCCTTCCCACGGAAAGTGGTCACAGATGGATCTACTCCACCGACCTTGATAACAGCTCCATCCTGAGCAATATTTCCGTAGAGGATCGACAAACCACCTACAGGTGAAATAGGATGTTCGATTGGATGGATAATTTCTTCATTTTTGATTTCAGCACCAGCTACGTTTTCTTTCAAGGTTTTACCAGTAACAGTGATACGATCACCCTTAATGGCACCTTTTTTGATCAACTGATTGATAATGGCTGGAACACCACCAGCTTCATGCACATCATGCATGGTGTAAACACTTGAAGGGGCAATTTTAGAAAGATAAGGTGTCTTCTTGGCAATCTCGTTGATATCTTTGAGATCATAGTCAATCCCTGCTTCACGCGCAATAGCCAGTGTATGAAGCACCGTATTGGTAGAACCACCCATGGCCATATCGAGCGCAAATGCATCGTCGATGGCTTCTTTGGTTACAATATCCCGTGGACGGATATCCTTTTTTATATTCTCTACCAATTGTTTGGCCGCTTGGCGAACCAGTTCCCGGCGTTCATCTGAAACAGCTAGAATGGTACCATTTCCAGGAAGAGCAAGGCCTAATACTTCCATCAAACAGTTCATGGAATTGGCAGTAAACATACCAGAGCAAGAGCCACAAGTTGGGCAGGCATTTTTTTCCAAGAAATCCAGCTCATCCATGCCCATATCACCAGCTTGATAAGTACCGACAGCTTCAAATAAACTTGAGAGCGTCGCCTGATGCCCCGTCATGTCAACGCCACCCTTCATAGGTCCACCAGAACAAAATACAGCTGGCACATTGGTCCGCATAGCTGCCAAAATCATTCCTGGTGTAATCTTGTCACAGTTGGGAATATAGAAAACACCGTCAAACCAGTGGGCATTGATGACTGTTTCAGCAGCATCTGCGATCAACTCGCGAGATGGCAAACTATAACGCATCCCGATATGGCCCATAGCAATCCCATCATCCACACCGATGGTATTAAATTCAAAAGGAATCCCACCAGCCTCGCGGATAGCCTCCTTGGCAACATCTGCTAATTCACGCAGGTGAACATGCCCTGGAACGATATCAATATAGGAGTTACAAATGGCAATAAAGGGCTTTTGCATATCCTTTGCTGATTTTACTTGCCCAGTTGCATAGAGGAGACCACGTGCTGGTGCTCGGTCGATCCCCATTTTGATCATATCACTTCTCATCTCGTTCTCCTTCTAGTTCTTCATTTCTACCTCCTAATCTTACCACTTTGACATCAATTGTCAAGAACTTTCAGAAAATTTATAATATTCACGGCACACAAAAAGCCTGGTTTCCCAGACTTCATTTTAGTTTACCTGCTTTTTTTCGATCTTCCAGAGCCGAAGCTGGTAACAAATTCCACTCACGACAAGGCTAGAAATAAGGCCGATCCAATATGCGTATGGACCCAAGTTGGTCACATGATCAAGGAAAATCCCTAGTGGGATAGAGATGCACCAATAACTAAAAACGCCTAATAAGAATGGGACGGTTGTATCCTTATAGCCCCTCAAAATCCCTTGAAGGGGTGCTGCGAAGGTATCGGCTACTTGGAAAAAGAGGCTATAGGTCATGAAAATAGCTGTTTGTTGCACAAAGACTGGATCCTTGCCATATAGCCCTGCCAGTTGGAAGCGGAATGTATAGAGAAAGACGAGAGTGACAATGGCAAAACCAAAAGCTGTCAGCCGTCCCAAACGGCAATATTGTTTGACCACTTCTGGTCTTCCTGCTCCCAGTTCGTAAGATACGATAATAGCCATGGTGCTTGAGATACTAACCGGGAAAGCATACATCAGGGTAGAAAAATTCATGGCCGATTGGTGGCTAGCAATGGTTAGTGATGGGAATTTTGCCATTAACAGACCAACCAGCGAGAAGATGATGACTTCTGCAAAAACAATTCCACCGATTGGAAGCCCAAGCCTCAATACTTCTTTCATCCCTTTAAAATCATAAGGCTGTGGCTTCCACAATTGGAAAGGTGCTACCTTGGGATGTTTGCACAAGATCAAAACCGCAATAACCAGCAAGACCCAGTAGGCCAGAGAGGTTCCAAGACCTGCTCCTGCTCCCCCCATCTCAGGAAAACCAAATGCTCCATAGATCAGGATATAGTTAAAACAAGCATTGAGAGGCAAAAGCAAGAGCATCAAGTACATCGATAGACGCGTCATTCCCAAGGTATCAAGGAAGGTCCGCACGATACTAAAGAGCAACAAGGGTAAGATTCCCAGAGAAAGAAAATATAAATAGCGAATGGCTATTTGGGCAACAACATTTTCTAAACCGATCTGCTTGAGAATCATGGGTGCAATGCCCCAAACAAAGCCTATTAAGAGAATAGCCATACCAAATGACATATAGAGGAATTGGTAAAAATCGCCAGCAATCCGTTCTTTATTTCCCTTGCCTAAATGATGCCCAACAATCGGCGTCAGTGCAGAGACAATCCCTGTCAGGAAAGTAAAAAATGGATTCCACAGACTGGTAGCTGTAGAAACACCAGCCAAATCAAGGGTCCGGTACTGACCGGTCATGGCTGTATCGACAAAGCTGGCTGAATAATTGGCCAATTGGTAGATCAAAATCGGCAAAAATAGACTCAAAAACAAGCGCAAGCGCTCTTTAAAGTGATAGGTTAAATACATGATTCTAACTCTCTTCTCATCAAATTAGATTTTCTCCTCTTCCACTCTACTATATGTTTCCTTAAAAGTCAAAAAAACCGAAGATCCAAGGACCTCCGGTTCATGTGAGATTAGTTTTTGTTGCGGTTTAAAATAGCGTTGAGAACGATCGCCAAGACACTGGCAACAACAATTCCGTTAGCAAAGAACATTTGGAATCCTGTTGGAAGGCCATTGAAGAGGGTGCTGTTGTTCAAACCAACCCCTGCAGCAATCGATACAGCAGCGATCAAGAAATTGTGCTCATTGTGTTCAAAATCAACACGCGCAAGAATCTGCATCCCTTGAATCGATACAAAACCAAACATGACTAGCATCGCTCCCCCAAGAACTGGACTTGGAATGATTTGTGCTAAAGCTCCAAACTTAGGAAGGAGACCAAGAAGAACAAGGAAACCAGCCGCATAGTAGATTGGAAGACGAGTCTTGATACCAGATAATTTCACCAAGCCAACGTTTTGTGAGAATCCGGTGTAAGGGAAGGTGTTGAAGATACCACCGAGGAGAACAGCCAACCCTTCAGCGCGGTAACCATTGCGAAGGCGCGTGCTATTAATTGGATCTTTAGTAATATCAGAAAGTGCAAGATAAACACCTGTTGATTCAACCATAGAAACTGTCGCGATGATACACATCATGACGATTGAGGTGATTTCAAACTTAGGAGCTCCAAAGAAGAAAGGTGTTGGAACGTGAACGACTGGTGCTTGAGCCACAGGTGTGAAGTCTACCAAGCCCATAGAAGCCGCAATGGCAGTCCCTGCGATCAAACCAATCAAAATTGAAATGGATTTAATAAAACCAGTCGTATAGATATTAACAACCAGAATAATGAGAATAGTCACTACAGCCAAAATCAAGCTTTGAACGGTTGGTTTTGGCGCATTATTTCCCATATTTCCAATCGCTACTGGAATCAAAGTCAAACCAATGGTTGTAATAACGGATCCCGTTACAATTGATGGGAAGAGATTGGCAATCTTAGAGAAGAAACCAGAGACAAGGATGACATAAATCCCTGAGACAATCAAGGCACCAAACATGGCACCACTACCATGGCTAGCCCCGATCATGCTGAGAGGAGCCACAGACTGGAAGGCAACCCCAAGGACTACCGGAAGACCGATCCCAAAGTATTTATTGAGCTGCACTTGAAGGAAAGTTGCGACCCCACACATGAAGATATCTGTAGAGATGAGATAGGTTAGTTGATGAGCGTTATAGCCCAAAGCTCCTGCGATCATAATCGGCACCAAAATAGATCCCGAATACATGGCCAAAAGGTGTTGCAAGCCTAGAATGGCCGCCTGTGAATGGCTTTCTTGTTTTTGCATTAGATGTCTGCCTCCTTAAATACAACCTGACCATTTTCAAAACGGTCCAAACGTGCGAGGGATACAACTGGATATCCCAACTCTTCTAACAATCCCCGTCCATCTTGGAAGGATTTTTCAATCACGATCCCAATAGCTTCTACTTGAGCACCAGCTTGTTCGATGATTTGAATCAAGCCTTTGGCTGCTTGGCCATTTGCAAGGAAATCGTCAATGATCAAAACCTTATCTGATGGATCCAAGAATTTACCCGCAATCGAAACGGTGCTGGTGACTTGCTTGGTAAAGGAATAAACCTCAGCCGTCAAGATGCCCTCATTCATCGTGATGTTTTTCGCCTTCTTAGCAAAGATCATGGGAACATCCAAGGCTTCAGCTACATAAAGGGCTGGTGCAATTCCAGACGCTTCAATGGTCACGACTTTGGTCACACCAGCATCTTTGAACCGGTCCGCAAAAGCCTGACCAATTTCTTTCATCAATTTGAAATCCACTTGGTGGGTCAAAAAGGAATCCACCTTGAGGATATTCTCACCTAAAACATTGCCATCTTTTAAGATGCGTTCTTCAAGTAATTTCATACTTCCTCCTACTTTTAAAAAAATCCTCTACTTCATTCACAAAACACAAAAAGGCCTGCTAAGCAAGCCTTGAAATCTCTCTAGAAAGAGAAATAATCCCGACTTACTTATTGTTAGGTGTTCCGGCACCTTGTAGAAACATCACGCCCATTCGTGAAATAAATAAGTAATTCAATTAGTGTGCATCGCCATTCCAGATAGAATTCTTAACGATCACATAGTCAACGTGTTTCAAATCTGCTAATTTTCGGCCTCCTGCATAAGAGATCGAACTTTGCAAATCTTGTTCCATTTCCGTTAAGGTGTCTTGCAAATGACCCTTGGCAGGCAATAAAATCTTCTTACCTTCGACGTTCTTATAAGCGCCTTTTTGGTACTCTGAAGCAGATCCATAGTACTCTTTGAAAGACTCTCCATCAATCTCTACTGTTTTACCAGGACTTTCGATATGTCCTGCAAAGAGAGAACCGATCATGACCATAGACGCCCCGAAACGAATCGATTTGGCAATATCACCATGGGTCCGAATACCACCGTCCGCAATGATTGGCTTACGCGCTGCTTTTGAACACCAGCGAAGAGCAGCCAATTGCCAACCACCTGTACCAAATCCAGTCTTAACTTTGGTGATACAAACCTTACCAGGGCCGATTCCGACCTTAGTCGCATCAGCTCCCGCATTTTCTAATTCACGAACAGCTTCAGGTGTTCCAACATTTCCAGCAATGACAAATGTATCTGGTAATTCTTTCTTGATGTGTTGAATCATCCGAATGACACTATCTGCATGACCGTGTGCGATATCAATAGTGATGTACTCAGGCGCATCTGCCTTTAATTGACTCACAAAGTCGTATTCGTATTCCTTAACACCGACCGAAATGGAAGCGATCAAACCTTGCTCATGCATACGTTTGACAAAAGGAATCCGACCCGCTTCATCAAAACGGTGCATGATGTAGAAGTAACCACCACGCGCCAACTGCTCTGCCACATTCTCATCCAAGATCGTCTGCATATTGGCAGGAACGACTGGAAGCTTGAAGGTATGGTTGCCAAATTGGACGGTTGTATCTGCTTCTGACCGGCTATTGATGATACATTTGTTGGGAATCAACTGAATATCTTCATAGTCGAAAATAGGAAATTCATTTAACATAGATTGAAAAATCTCTTTTCTAAAAACTGACCTACCTATGCGCAAGCGCATCGCTACGTCTCTTGACGTTTCCTTGATAGATTATACCAAAGATACGGACCTAATGCAATGGGAATGATTTTATAGGAAATAATGTTCGGAAATTACAAGATAAAAACCTGTTTCAAAAAAGAAAACAAGTTTTATTTATGAACATTTTGGAGCCAATTGTTCACTTCTCTAGCTACAATTTCTGGCACCTCTGTATACAGTTCGTGCCCCAAACCTTCTAGCAAGACTTGCCTGATCTGGGGATCTAGTTGCTTCAGAGCTTCTTTTCTCCATTCAGGTTCTTCTTGGTACCGAGGTCCAATAAAAAGGACAGGCAGGTCGGCCAGTGGAATTTGGTAAGTCTTGATCCGACGCCGTAGACGCAATAAGGTCAAGATTTTTTCTAGAACTAGATTTAATTCATATTGTTCACTTGCTGGATTCCAGCGATAGCTAGCCTCTACTGCTTTTCGCGCTATAGGCGTAGGATCTGCTCCATCACCAAGTTCGGATAACACGGCTTCTTCTAAAGTTGCAAAGACTTGCTGCTGCATGAAGGACGACGTAGCTTCTAGCTCTTCTTCAAGAGGCTGAATCTTTTCCATATCCAGATAACCCCCATCCAGGAGAATCAGAGCTCGAATCTGAGGAAACTCGGCAGCCAGATAACGAGCCAAATCTCCACCCAAGGAATGCCCCAATAAACAGATCTCTTCCGCCTGGCCAATCTGACCTTGAAACCAAGCACAAAGATCGTTTTCTGTCTGAATCATTTCCCTATAGGGATCTAGAAAGGTCACTGGAAAGCCAAGTTCTTCAATAAGCGGAGCCAGATGGTAGCTATTGCTACCTAGGCCACCGATAAAATAATACTGCATGTGTTTTGTCTCTTTTCTATAAGATTAAAAGCTTATGAAAGCTATACATATTTAGTCATCCTTTGTATACTATCATACCGAAATACAGTTTGAAGTTCAAGTTAGTCACTAGCTAAAGGGATTAGATACACAAAAAGAGACCCTTGAAGTCCCCTTATATTTGATCCTATCTGAATGAATAAGAAAAAAATCCACTCACTTGGGGTGAAATGGATTGTTTCTTTATTAACGGTTCAACAAGAAATTGAACAATTTTTCGACAATTTTTACGACCAACCAGCATAAGAATCCGATATAGCTGAAATAGAAAATGAGTGACAAAATCGTAATAATCATGGTTTCCTCCTTCGTCGATTGCAAGTACTTGTCTTATTATACCCTTTTATGCAATCGAACTCAATAGAATTTTGAAAATTGTCTGATTATTCTTTTTCTTCTTTAGCTTCTTTTGATTCTTGGTCGGCTTCTTCACTGCCTTTATTGACAGCTGTCTTAAATTCAGCAAACATTTTTCCGATGGACTGGCCCAACTCTGGCAGGCGTTTTGGTCCAAAAATCAAGAGGGCGCCCAGGATGATGATGATCAATCCTGGTGCTCCAATATCACGTAAAATTCCCATTAGTTTCTCCTTTTTCTTGAATAGATGACTTTACTGATGGCGACACTGACTTCAAATAAGAGGATCAAAGGGAGTGTCATGGCCAAGTCACTGATAAAGTCTGCAGGGGTTAGCACGACAGCTAAGACCAGCAGGACAAAATAAGCGTATCGTCGGTAGGTTATTAAAAACTGTGGTGTCAAGAGCCCAATCGAGGTCAGAAAAGCGACCAAAACTGGTAACTCGAACAAGACCCCTAAAGGCAAGGTGGTGTGCCATAAGAAGGTTAAATAATTTTGTGCCGTCAATTGGGTATCAAACAGCCCTTCTCCCAAGCGCATCAAGACCTCTAAAATAGCTGGGCTGACAAAGAAATAACCAAATGCAAGCCCCAGTACAAAGCAAATAAAGCTAGCTGGAATGTAGGCAAAGACTGCACGCGCCTCCTTTTCCTTCAAAGCCGGCCTTACAAATTGCCAAATCTGGTAGACAATAAAGGGCAAGGTCAGACTAAAGGCTGTGAGATTGGCTAGCGATACATAGATCCAGAGGATATCATTCGGTCCCAGTACCAGCAGTTTTTGATGCAGGCTAGCAGTCAAGGCTTGGTAGAGTTCTCCACCAAATACAAAAGCCCCTAGAAAGACGATAATATAACATAAGATCACTGCGATCAATCGTTTTCGAAATTCGACCAAATGTTCAACAATAGTCATTTCATCTGCTCTACTCTTTGCCATGTTGTCTCACCGTAACGAGTGCGATCAAGGCCACAAAGATACCTTGAGGAAGAAGAACTTCCCAGCTTAGATAGATCCCCGCCCAATCGATGGTTGGAAATCCATTGACCAAATGGCTAGGTAGAATATTGGTCAACTGCAGGGCGTGGATGCTGACACCGAGCATCTTGAAGGCCAAGGCGTAAATCAACCATGTCAGAATGAAAAAGATTCGATGAGGTTGGATCGCTTGACTGGCCTTGGTCATCGCCACTGCAATGATGATGAGAACGGCTATAGCAAGACCGATTCCCAGTAAGAAATTCGCGGTTGAAATCCGCGGAATGATTCCAACATAGAAGAGAATGGTCTCAGCCCCTTCACGAAAGACTGCTAAGAAACTGAGGGCAAACATAGAGACAAAGCTTCCTGTAGCCGTTACGGTCTTCATCTGACGGTCCATGAAGGCATTCCACTGTTTGACAGAGGACTTGCTGTGTAGCCAAATTCCAATGAGGATCATCATGAGCACAGCGAAAATCCCAACGCCCCCTTCGATGATTTCCCGGTTAGAGCCCGAAGTCACAGCTGGAAAAGCTACTTGCAAAACAAGAGCGATCGCTGCGCTGGCAAGAACCCCCGCAAGAGCTCCACCGTAGACCCATTTGAGTCCTTTCCTCATCTTAGCGGCCTTAAGGGTCGTCACAAGCGCCATGACGATCAGAAGCGCTTCTACTCCTTCACGCAGAAGAATCAACATGGCATCAAAAGCGTTGTAAGAAGCTGTCGTATCAATCGCAGACAGGTCCCTGATCAAGGCTTGTAATTTCTCTTGATAAGCCTTTTCTTTCCCCTTAACCATAATGACCGGGGATTCACTCTCTACGCGCGTGTAGAGACTTGGATAGGTTGTGCTGACATCCCCCTCAATGGTTGGCCAGATGGTGATGAACTGCTTCATAGTTGCTGCAGCAGACTTTTCATCCCCAGCTTGGAATTGTCTTTGCGCCTTCTCCAAAAGCTTGATCCCATCGTTCAACGTCAAATCCGTACTAGCACTGCTAATCGCTTCGCCTTTTACAAAGGCATCAATCCCATTTTTGAGGTCATCATAGGAGGACTGGATGCTGGTGAAGTCAGTAGGCTCTGTTTCAATGCTACTACGTAAGAGCGAAATGGCCGTCTCGATTTTGCCATAGTAGGCTGTGCTATGATCCCTTACCACTGCTTCGTTTCGTGTCCAGGTATTATTGAGATCTGCATAGGTTTGACGGGTTTTATCCAGATCCTTCGCTGTAATCGCCTTTTGTAGATTCTTAAAATAAGGAGCGAGCCGATTCACGAGTTTATCTTTTTCTGCCTCTAAATCGACCGGATTTTGCTCTTTTTCAAAAGCGAGCAAGGCTGATGAGATCTTGGTGAGATTGTCTTTGGTTACCTCCCCTTTTATAGCCAAGGCTTTGCTAACTTTTTTCCCTGCTTTGGAATCATGGTGATCTTTGGATTCAAAATCAACCTGAATCTCAGCAATTAATGCCTTAGCCTTATCCTGGTCCTTATTTTGTAAAGCTGTTGTTGCATCTGTGATCTTGATAAAGAGATCGCTATAAGACTCCGCAGCCACTGGATGAGTCCAGAACAAGGCAAGAAGGCCGAACAAGATCAAGAGTTTATTCAAAGAGTGCTTGACCAAGATACCCTCCTTTCTCAACGCCTGCAAAGCAAGCAAAGAGTCCACTTCCGATATGGGTGATGTACTCGTTCATTTTATCCACCGCACCCAAGTTGGTTTGGATTTTGACAAAGCTGTTCGGATCCTTTTGAAAGGCGATAAAAATCAAACCTGCATCAAATTGCCCAGTCTGTTCATTGATGCCATCCGAATAGGAATATGACCGCCGTAAAATCGGTCGATCCACTTCTTTGGCCAAACGGACATGTGAATCTACTGGTAGTTTAGATAAATCTACTTCATCAAATTCGTTGGTTTTACCAAAGGGAGCACCGGACTCCTTGTAGCGACCAAAGGTATTTTCCTGCTCCTGCAAATTGGTTCGGTCCCAAGTTTCCAAGTGCATTTGCACTAGGCGAAGAGCCATATAGGAACCACCCTTCATCCAATCCTTGCTATCAGTCCAGACAACCTTGTCAAAATCCTTCTCCGTCGTGACATTTGCTGTTCCATCCTTGAAACCAAAGAGGTTGCGCGGCGTTTCTTTTCGGTCACCAATAGCTGCAAATCCTGATTTGCTCCACTTCATGGTGATGGTATTACGGCCCTTACGAATCAGATTTCGCACCGCATGAAAGGCTACTTGCTCATCGTCTGCACAGGCCTGAATGACGATATCGCCACCCGTATATTTGGCCTGCAACTGCTCCTTTGGAAATGGAGGCAAATCACGAAAGAGCTTGGGACGTTTAGCTTCCAAGCCCAGTTTCTTGAGAAAGGTAGCCGAAACCCCAAACGTCAAGCTCAAGCGATAGGGGTTGAGTCCTACTGTTTCACCTGTATCTGTTGGTGGCAAGAGGGCATTAGAACCATCTTTTTTGACCAATTCTCCTTCGACTAATTTACTACTATAATCGGTCCAGTCTTTAAAGAGCTGGATGACTTCTTTTGTGTCCGTCGTGTGAAGGTCTAACACCACCAAGTAGCAAGCCTTCTGCATGGCCGTCGTAATCCCTGCTTGGTGCTTGCCATAAAAGGAGATGTCTTCATCCCCGTCATAAGCTTTTTTGCTGGAACTGTCTTGATTAGCGAAAAAAGCAGATGCACCAGAGAGGCCCAGCGCTAGACCAGCCCCTCCAATACCTGCTTTTTTAAGAAATTCACGACGGTCCATTTTTTTATCTAAAAATTTTTCGTCAGCCATTTTTCCTATTTCCCATCTAAAATCACACCCATTTGAGACAAAGGTTCACCAAGTTTGGTCACAGCTTCTGCCAATTCCTTAGTATCTTCCTTGGATAAATCTGTGTAAGACTTATAGTTTGAATCATCTGTCATGTGTTTGTCCAATAAAGCATTAACATTCTTAAATTCTGCTTCCAAGGTTTTAACCAATTTGGCATCTTTTTTCTCAATCAAAGGTTTAAAGAGAGAGAAGATCTTTTCAGCCCCTTCAATATTGGCGCGGAAGTCGTAAAGATCTGTATGAGAGAAGACTTCTTCTTCACCCGTAATCTTTTGTGTTGCCACTTCATTGAGTAGATCGACAGCTCCGGTCAACATGATATCCGGTGTGACTTCTACTGTAGCAATTTTAGCTTTCAACTCCTTGATATCGTTCACCAGTTGGTCAGCGTATTTGTCTGTTCCATCTGTAGTATTGTTTTCCCAAAGGATACGCTCAATCCGATGGAAACCTGACCAGCCATCTTCTGATTTATTTTCATCCACATAATCCACCAAACGGTAGTCGATTTTGACATCCGATTCTCCGAAAGTTTCAGCGATCGGTTCGGAACGTTCATAGGCCATACGGATCAAGGGGTATTGCTTTTTAGCTTCTTCCAAATTCCCTTCTTTTAGGGTAGCACGGAATCCTTCTGTATCCTTGAGCAATTGGTCAATTTGCATTTCAACAAAGTCTTTGTATTCAGCTGTCGCATTGTCCAAGGTCTTCTGGTCAGCCTTTGACAACTGCACCGTTGAGCTGGTTTGCGTCTTTTGACTTGACTGTTTGCTAGTAGAATTTGCACACCCTGCTAAAAGAGCAACACTCAATAAGAGTAGACTATATTTTTTCATGAAAGACTTCTCCTCATTTGTTCTTGCTCTTATTTTACCAGATGTTTTCTCATTTTTCAATAATTGTCTGAAAATTTAATAATAGAAAAACTTTTATGTGAATCTGTCTTTTACAAAAGAATATCCTTGACCCGTCCAATTTCGGATTCTTTAACCACCACAAAGATGCTATCACCTAGATACAAGCGAGTCGCACCATTGACCGTATAGCTCTTACCGCTTCGCATTTGCGTGGTGATCAAGATATCTTGAGGGAGGTGCAGTTCATGAACTTGTTTTCCTGCAATCTTTTCTGATACAGGGATCTCAATTAAAGTTAACTCTCCTTCTTCTTGCGCCTTATCCGGTAACAATTGCTCGAGCATGGCTTCATAGACTGGTGCTCCATGGAAGAGATCCATGATCATATAAGCCAGCAAGGTCACCATGCCTAGGGGCATTAAACTACGAATATCACCGACCATCTCTGTTACCAAGATCATCGCTGTTAATGGCGCTTTTGAAATAGCCCCAAAATACCCACTCATTCCTAAAATGATGAAAAGAGGCAGCTGGTTTTGAGAGATAAAGCCAATGTTTTGGAGGAAGGTTCCAACGATGGCTCCTAAGAGAGATCCTAATGCTAAAATTGGAAGGAAGATGCCTCCTGGCAAGCCACTACCATAGCTCAACATACTCCAAATGAAACGGATCAAAAAATAGAGAAGGATGGTCAGCACTGGATACGGTACTCGAGCTAAATCCAAGACCAATTGGTTCCCACCACCAAGAATTTGAGGAAGAAAATAGCCGATTGGAAGAATCAAGACAAAGGCAAATAAAGAAGAATAATGTGAAGGGACATGGAAAATCTTCTCAAGTAAGCGATACAATCTTCCGATATTGAGAACCACTATTTCGTAGACATACCCTGCTGCCCCTAAAAAGACTCCAAGAAAAAGATAAATCCAGTACTGAGACAGATGGAGTGGTGGAATATTTTGTGGCATATGAAGCACTGGTGTTTGACCAAAGACATTGAGTGAAATAAAATTAGCAGTCAAACTAGCAGCCAAGGTCGAAATCCAAAAGAAACGTGAAAAATGATGGTAGACCTCTTCAACCACAAATAAAAGCCCCGCTATAGGTGCATTAAAGGCAGCGGCAAGGCCTGCTGCAGCCCCACTTGCAATCAAAGACCGCTCCTCAACCGGGCTGACCTTCAAATGATGGGCCACTCCTTTTCCACCCATTGCCCCTAATTGAATACTAGGACCTTCACGACCTAGCATCAAGCCACTTCCGATGGCCAAGACACCTAGAATATACTTCTTCCACAGGGTATCCCACCAGCTCACCGCCAAGAGGCCCTTGAGCTCTGCTTCGACTTGCGGAATTCCCGATCCCTTGATATCCCGATTGATGCGAATAAGGCGACCAGCAATCAGTACGATCACCCCATACCCCAACAGCATCGCCAGCAAATAAAGTGGTTGACCAGACATCTCCTTGTAAACGCCTTGAACAAAATGAAAAATATGTTCGATCAAAAAACGAAAACTCGAGACGATACAGCCCACAACAATCCCAACCAGAACACCTCTGACAATATGGGCCACAATCGAACTAGAGGCAAATTGAAATTCATTTTTAAAGGCTTCTTCTTTAGCAGACATTCCCTAACTCCTTCAAACTCTTATCCTATTCATTATACCTTATTTTACTGCCTCTGAATACATGGAAAGACAGAAAAAAACAAAACTACCCTTGTTAGTTTTGTTTAGAATGTAGACAAACCATTTTATCAAGTAAAATAAGTTAAGAAATTCTACAAAGAAATATAAATATGTTCTATTTATTATGGAACGAATAAAGAAAAGTCAAAACTTTCCGCTGTGAGAAAAGTGCCTGAAACAATACAGTTTCAGGCACTCGGAATTATTGAGACCTTAGGCTCAATAATTAGTCATGGAACTTCTACGAAGTTCGCTGACGTCCGTACTCACCTAAGGAAAGTTTTTAATAGAACTTTAGCTATTATTCAGCAGTTAAAGCTGCCATTGTGATGTAGTTGTATGGTTTGTTGAAGTGTGGCAAGAAGAACAAGTCCGTCAAAGCCAATTTATCAATCGTCACGTGTTCTTGAATCGCAAGTGAGAACATGTGGATAGCCATTGAGATAGCGCTATCACGTGATACCATTTGAGCTCCAAGGATTTGACGAGTGTCTTTATCGTAGACGATCTTGATACCAACTTCATAGTTATCGTGTTTGATAAATTCAGGTTTTTGAAGGTCGTTAAAGCCAGTTTCAGTGGCATTGAAGCCTGCAGCTTTCGCTTTTTCAAGCGTCAAACCAGTCGAAACCATGTGAAGGCCATAGATAGAGATACCGTTAGAACCTTGAACACCGATTCCTTCTAATTCATGGCCAGTCGCATTGTAGGCACCGACAATACCTGAACGAACCGCATTAGACGCAAGAGCGATGTAGCTCATTTCGTTACGAGCGTTATCGAAGATAGTCGCACAGTCACCAACTGCGTATACACCTGGAAGTGACGTTTCTTGTTTCTTATCAACAAGGAAAGCACCATTGCGGAAGAGTTCGATCTTACCATCAGCAAGAGCTGTATTAGGACGGAAACCAACAGCCAAGATAACCATATCTACATCGAAGGTTTCTTTATCGGTTACAAGGCGTTCTACCTTACCGTCTCCTTCAACCGCTTGAACAGTTTGTCCAAGTGCCAAACGGATGTTGTGGTCTTCCAAGTTTTTCGCCATGATGTCTGTGAAGTCTTTGTCATAGTAGCCATTCAAGACAGTGTCCACGATATCCACCAAGACAACGTCTTTACCAAGACGTTCGAAAGCTTCAGCAAGTTCAACACCGATGTAACCACCACCAACTACGGCGATACGGTTCAAGTGTTTGCTGTTGTCTTTCAATTTTTCGATGACTTCTTCAGCATTTTGGTACAATTTAACGAATTGAAGATTTTCAAGTGTTGCTTTGAATTCGCGGTTACCAGGTACGATTTCAACTCCTTTAATTGGAGGAATGATTGGTGTTGATCCAGTCGCAAAGATTAATTTTTCGTAAGATTCTTTGTGTTCTTTTCCATCAACTTCTGCCGTTACCACTTTGTTGTCATAGTCAATTGAAAGAACAGGAGAGTTCATGTAGACTTTTGCACCTTTTGCTTCCAATTTTTCTTTGTCAGAGTAGAAAAGACCCTCAGGACCGTCGATTTGTTTACCGATCCAAAGCGCCATCCCACATCCAAGGAATGAAATGTTTGAGTTTTGGTCAAAAACCACAATTTCATTTTCATTTCCGAAATTATCTAACATAGTGTTGATACAAGCTGTTCCGGCATGGTTAGCCCCTACAACAACGATTTTACTCATAGAATAAATCCTACCTTTAATTTAATTTACCCCATGAGTATATCATAAAAATGATATCGGTTACAATTATTTTGCTCAGGTTTTGTGAACTTTTTTTCAAATTTACAGAAAACAAAATTTCACATACATATAGGATTGTCAAATAATTTGCTTGAAAGGATTGTGAAAACGGTCTCTTTCTGATATACTGTAAGTAAGTGAAAATTGGAAAGGATAGATTTTTAGTGGAACTAAGCAGTCGATCCGAACGTCTGATGGGGACCACCATCACCGTTTCGATCTTTCACACTCTAGCGGATGAAATCTTAGCTCAATGCTTTGAGATTCTTCGCTCTTACGAACATCGCTTTAGCGCCAATGATGCAAGTTCTGAACTCATGGAGGTCAATCATCAAGCTGGCATTGCTCCTGTCCAAGTTCATCCAGATCTTTTTGAACTGATTGCATTAGGAACCTTGCATAGTCAAGCTCAAAACAGCCATTTAAACATCGCCATTGGTCCTCTTGTACAGACCTGGCGAATTGGATTTTCAGATGCTAGACGTCCCCAGCAAGGGGAAATTGATCAAGCCCTGGCCAAGATCGATCCTCACCAAATCCAACTTGACCCTGAAAACCATACGGTTTTTCTGAAACGTTCCGGGATGAAGATTGATCTTGGGGCTTTGGCAAAAGGTTATAGCGCTGATCTTATTGGTGCATTTCTAAAAGATCAAGGAATTACAGATGCCTTGATTGATCTGGGTGGAAATATCCTCACTGTCGGTCAACACCCCATCAAACAACAGCCTTGGCGGATTGGCATTCAAAATCCAGTTGAAAAAAGAGGGCAACACCTATTAGTCCTCTCCGTCAAGAATAAGTCTATTGTCACCTCTGGCATCTACGAGCGTCATTTAGAAGTCGACGGGCAGTCGTTTCACCATATCTTTGATAGTGCGACAGGCTATCCCGTTGAGACAGACTTGGCCAGCATTACTATTGTTTCAGATCGATCTGTAGATGGGGAGATTTGGACTACCCGGCTATTTGGGGAATCTCCTACTTCCATTCTCAACATTGTTGAATCACTTCCTGGTATGGATACCTTATTGGTTTCGCAATCAGGCAAGATCGCCTATACAAGTGGGCTTCAATCTTATTTATAATTCTACTATCAGAAAGGAATTTTTCATGATAAAACTTATTGCGATTGTGGGGACTAACTCCAAACGTTCTACAAACCGTCAACTACTTCAATACATGCAAAAGCATTTTGCTGACAAGGCTGAGATCGAATTGGTCGAAATTAAAGATATCCCTGTCTTTAACAAACCAGCCGACAAACAAGTGCCTGAATCCGTCTTAGAGATTGTTGCCAAAATAGAGGAAGCTGATGGGGTGATTATTGGAACTCCAGAATACGACCACTCTATTCCAGCAGTCTTGATGAGTGCACTCGCTTGGCTCTCATACGGAGTCTTCCCATTGTTGAATAAACCAGTCATGATTACTGGGGCTTCATACGGTACGTTGGGATCTTCACGCGCCCAACTCCAACTTCGCCAAATCTTAAATGCTCCAGAAATCAAAGCGAATGTCTTGCCAGATGAATTCTTGCTTTCTCATTCATTGCAAGCCTTTGATCAAAATGGAGACTTGGTGGATTTGGATGTTATTCAAAAATTAGATGCCATCTTCAATGATTTCCGTGTGTTTGTGAAAATTACAGACAAATTGCGCAATGCCCAAGAATTGCTTCGCAAAGATGCTGAAGAATTTGACTGGGAAAACTTGTAAGATAGGAGACAGAAAAGAATGAAATTTGTTGGACTTGTAGGATCAAACTACGATCAATCATATAACCGTAAACTCTTGGAATTCATTCGCCGCCAATTTAAGATTAAATTTGAATTGGAAGTTCTTGAAATCGATGAAGTTCCAATGTTCAACCAAGATGAAAAATGGGATGAAAGTTTCCAATTACGTCTCTTATATAACAAAATCACTCGAGCAGATGGTGTCATCATTGCTACTCCAGAGCACAACCATACGATCTCTGCTGCCCTCAAGTCTGTTCTTGAATGGCTTTCTTTCGAGGTGCATCCATTTGAAAACAAACCAGTTATGATTGTTGGTGCTTCTTACTACGATCAAGGGACTTCACGTGCGCAAGTTCACCTCCGTAAGATCCTCGATGCCCCAGGTGTCAATGCTTATACTCTTCCAGGAAATGAATTCCTTCTTGGAAAAGCGAAAGAAGCTTTTGACGAAGACGGCAATATCATCAACGAGGGAACCGTCAAATTCCTTGAAACCTGCTTGGATAATTTTATGAAATACGTTGAGGTTGTATCTAAATTGAAAAAACCAAAACCAATTGAACCAGAAGACTTGGATTGTAATCATCCAATCGCTACAACTGTTACTGAAGTCGATCCTGACGATCCAGATTGGGTAGAAAAAGTAGCTGAAATCACAGGGGCCGTTTCTGGCGATACTTATGTGAAACTAGACCACGGTATCCTAACCGTTGACCAAATTAATATGTTCTTGAAGGCCATGCCATTTGAGTTGACCTATGCCGATGATAACAACCAATTCCTCTATTACAACAATGCCCATCAAGATCCAGATACCATGTTTGCCAAACGTGTACCATCTCAATCTGGTAGCCGGATGTCAACAGTTCACGGATCCCTCCCACCGGCACGTATGAAAAACGTAGAATGGGTAATTGGTACCCTTCGCAATGGAAACCAAGAATATGTTCGGACCATTGTCCCAGGATCACCTGAAGGTGTGATCAATACCCACAACTACCAAGCCATGTACTATGACGATGGTTCTTATGCTGGTATCAATGAGATTGTCTTCAACTTCAAACCATGGTTAGACTGGTACCTGCAAACAACAGGACAACGTCTAGTTGGCGGAAGCGGTCCATTTGCTCCTGCTGGTGGACACGGTAGTGCAGATGCAACTTCTGGTGCTTCTGATGCTGGAGGACATGGTGACGGAGGGCACGGAGATGCCGATGCCACTTCTGGTGCAAGCAACTAAGAAACTAGAAAAAAATGAAGCTTCTTGCTTCATTTTTTTATGGTAACTCTTTGATGATCTTCTTAGCATCTTCGTTTGAAATAGCCCCTAATTGGACATGTCCAATTTTCCCATGACTGTCTATAAAGACTTCTGTAGGAATAGAGCGAACCTGATAATCTGCAAATGCAGAACCATCTGGATTGTACAAGACCGGTACGGACTTATAATCTTGTTGATCAAACCATTTGACGAATTCTTCTTCTGTTTTTTCACCTTGGAGTCCTGGTGCCATAATGGTCAGAATTTCAAAGTTTCTATCCGTATCCTTGACCAATTTCTCTAATTCAGGCATACTTTTCCGGCAAGGGCCACACCAGGTTGCCCAAAATTTCAAATAAACCTTCTTCCCTTTGTAGTCTGAAAGTTTGACCATATTCCCCTTCATATCCTTTAGTTCAAAGTTACTAGCGTCTTTTCCTACCAAAGGATTCTTATTCGTTGTTGTATTCATTGTTGGCTGATTGCCCATACTACTCTCACTGGTTTGATCCATAGAACAAGCTGACAGCAAAGCCAGAGAAAGTACTGAGAAACAAGCGTATTTAATACCTTTCATCATGCGTTAAACCTCCGATATTTTTATGAAAAGATAGATGACAAACTGTTCAATTGTCCCAAAAGTAAGAGAATTCCCATCAGAATAATGATGGCTCCGCCGATTTTCTTCAGCAACAACAAATGGGGTTTGAGACGATTAAAGTAAGGTAGGACCAGACTAGATGCTAAGGCCAACAGTAAAAACGGAAGGGCCATTCCCAATGTATAAACAAGGAGATAAACAGCTCCCATAAGAGCATCCTGCCCATCTGATGCTACTAAAGCAAGAACTGATCCCAATACCGGACCAATACAAGGGGTCCAACCAAAACTAAAGCCAAGACCAAGGAGAAAAGCTGAAAACAATTCATTCTTCTGTTTGGTGGCTCCAAAATCCATTGTTTTTTGCTTCTCAAGGAAATGAAAGTGAAAAACTTCCATCTGATGAAGACCAAGGATAATGATGAGAGCTCCCATCAGATAACGGAACCAAGGACTATAAATGACTTTTCCAAGCAAGCCCGCTCCAAAACCAATGAGGAGGAAAATAACAGAAATACCGGCAATAAAACAAAGGGTTTTCAATAAGCCATGCCAGCGAATCTTCTTCCCGAACAATCGGATAGCCTTTTCCTGATCACTTCCTAGCAAGATTCCAATATATACTGGTAGCAAAGGAAAGACACAGGGAGAAAAGAAAGACAGAATACCTGCAAGAAAAACTGTCAGTGAAAAAACGATTGGATTCATAGTTAACTCCGTATATTGATATGCTACATTCAGTATAACATTGATTGACCTATAATAAAAATTTCCGCTACGTTTTTTTACTAAAATTTGGAATTGGATACTAGTTTCAAAAAAACTCTAAAGCACAAAACTTTAGAGTTTCTAATATTACTTATTCTTCTGCCGTTTGTTTATTTGGTAATACGAGCGATAAAAGAATTCCGATGACTACTGGTACTAACCATGGAAGAGATTGAGCAGCAAATGGAAGCAAAGCAATCCCCTTTTCTACTAGTGAAATTTTAAAGGTACTTGCCAGAACACTTGCAACAGAGACCAAGCTGGCTAAGAAAATAGTCAATTGCATTCCTGGTTTTGAAAGGGCCACAAATTTATTCACTATCACAATCAATACAATGGTAATGGTGATTGGGTAAAGAATCATCAAGACCGGCAATGAAAAGGCAATAATGGCATTCAGGCCAAGGTTGGCAATCGCAAAACCAATCAGAGTGAAGACACTTGCATAGACCTTGTAAGAAACCTTAGGGAATGTGCTATGGAAGAATTCACTAGTAGAGACGATTAAACCTGCTGTTGTGGTAAAGCAAGTCACCGTCACCATTCCTGCTAGGAAAATCTGAGCAGTCGGACCAAAGATCGCTTTGGTCGCTTCTGATAATACATACACTCCTTTATTGGTATCAGATGACATAACAGAAGCCGGAATTGGAAAATGATTCCCCAGATATCCTAAACCGATATAAAGCACACTAAAACCAAGTGCTACGACAATTCCAACCAGCCAAATAGTCTTGATATATTCTTTCTTACTTGAAAATCCAAGTTGATTCAAGGTAGTCACTGCGATCACACTAAAGGCAACAGATGCCAAGGCATCCAAGGTATTGTACCCCTCTAAAAATCCTTGCCCAAAGGCAGAAGCCTGATAGGCTTTTGTGGTTACCATTGGAGCGTGTCCACTGTATTTTAAAGCTCCAAGAATGACCAAGATCAAAATGAGAATCGCAAAGATTGGGGTCAAAATACGCCCGATTCGATCTAGAATCTTAGATGGATTCAAAGCAATCAGAAAGGCTAGCAAAAAGTAGGCCAGGGTAAAAATGAAAAGTGCTAAACTAGCATTCATTCCACCTAATAGAGGTGCTATCCCCACTTCGAAAGATACCGTCGCTGTCCTTGGAATGGCAAAGAAAGGACCAATCGAAAGATAAAGCGCAACTAAGTATACAATCGCGAAAACAGGTGAAACTTTACGAGAAATCTCATGAATATATCCTTTGGGATTAAGTGTCCCGATAATCAAGGTCACAATGGCAATTCCCACTCCTGAAAGGACAAACCCAGCAATAGCTGGCCAAAATTGATTACCCGATAAAGCACCAAGAGCCGGTGGGAAAATCAGGTTTCCAGCACCAAAAAAAATACCAAACAGTAATAAACCTGTCAGGGAACCTTTTCGTAACATACTATCTCCTTAAAAAAAAACGATAATCTTAACTTTATCAAATTCATTTGAAGAATGCAACTAATTTGCATGAACAATAAGCTATAGATCTCCCTTATTATGGTACAATGGATGTAAGATTTTTAAGGAGTAAAGCATGTATCTATATCTATTCTGGTTATTTCCAGCTCTTATCTTTTTATTGTTCTTTATGAGTGATCGCAGAAGACTTTTTAATGCTTATCTCTTTTCGATAAACCTGGGGCTTCTTCTACTGATTTCTGCATTTCTACTAGTCGTTCGAACTGAGCTATGGTTTAATCAACAAATTGCAATTATTGTCTTTGTTGTGATTTCCATCTTCGTTTTTCTCAGCATTATTTTCTCATCTATCTTTCTCCTTTTTAACGGCCGTCAAATGATGCTTTTTGAAGGAAAAAGACTGGCCAACCTCCTCTCTCTGCTTTATGGACTGTTTATTATCGGAGCTTTGGCACTACATTTTCTACCCTATTTCCCAGGGAATGACATCCTCATTTATCTGACTGACTTCGCCCTGTTTTACATGACCTTTCTCTACCTCTCTTATGTATCCTATGGGACTTTTTGCAATCTCTTTCCAGTTCGCAAAGAGCCAGACGCCATCATCATCCTTGGCTCAGGTTTGATTGGAGACAAGGTTCCCCCACTCTTGGCCCAGCGTCTTGAGAAGGGAAAGGCCATCTATGAGCAGTTTGAGAGACGACCAAAGCTGATTGGTTCTGGTGGTCAAGGGTCAGATGAGCTGATCGCTGAGGCGGAAGCTATGGCCGGATACTTGATAGAACACGGGGTTCCAGAAGACGCCATTCTCATCGAGAATCGCTCTCGTACTACTTTTGAAAACCTGACCATTAGCAAGCGTATCCTTGAAGAAGAGGGGCTTGGCAAGAGAGTCCTTGTGGTGACCAATTCTTTTCACGCACTCCGTGCAGGTGTCTTTATGAGACGATTGATAATACCTGGTTGAAGTATCGGTTCAAAAACAGCTTTTTACTATCTTCCATCCGCTTGGATTCGAGAAACCGTTGGCTTGGTTTCACTCTATTGGAAATGCCATGTCGCCTTCCTAACTCTTCTATTCCTGCCTTGGTTCTTTACACAAATCATGAAACTGATTGAGTTCTTCATTCAACATCTAAACTAAAAGAGGCTGGGCAAAAACTGTCCAGCCTTCCTTCTATGCTTGATAGAAGTAACTATATGACGCAGTGGTTGATTGGCATCTTTGTTCGCTTATTAAGCTACAAAGATGACCTAATCAACTGTGCGGGGGTGGGAAGACGAACTCTTTTTAACTAATCAGAGTTCTTTCCCACTCCCTTTCTTGTCTAGTGATCACTAAAGCGTCTATATTTAATGCGGAAGTCGAAATAATTTTCTTCCTGCAGTTTACGGAAAATATCGCGATAAGCCTCTTCGTCAAAGTGATCACCCCGATAGAGAATTTCAAAGCTCAGTCCGTCGTATTCTAAAAAGGCATTGGCAGTTTTAAATCCATTTCGCTTATAGAAATCCATCCGAGACTGTCTTTGCTCTAGATTGTCACATTCTTCATCTAAACGTTCCACTTCAAGAATCATGGTTCTTTGGTAAAATTCTACCAATTTTTCAATGATTTCTTGACCATAACCGTGGCTACGTAGGTGGGGCATAATGGCAAAGAAGCTAACATAAAAAACTTTCTGATTATAGATAGAAAAAGCAAATCCTACAAATTCTTCTTCGTTATAAAAAGCAAAAAAATTAGCATCGTCATTGTCCGTATAACGCAGGTATTCCGACAAAGGAACTCGCTCTTCTTCTGGAAATGCCTCGATATTCAGCCTCTCGACCTTGTCCAGATCTGGGAACGTTTCCGTGATTAATTGGCTGGTTAAGCTCATAAAAGCCTCCTTTTCTGCCCTGATTATACCAAAATATGTAAGAGCTTTCAACTATCGACGCTTGTCGCTGGTTCCTGAAGTTGGTATAATGACACTATGAAAAGAATTCAACGTGTGGACCTCATAGATGGTCCTATTTTACCCGCTCTTTTGAGTTTCGCCTTTCCTATTCTTTTGTCCAATATCTTTCAACAACTCTACAATACCTCGGATGTTATGATTGTAGGGCGTTTTTTAGGTCAAAAATCATTGGCTGCCATTGGGGCGACCTCTGCTATTTTTGATTTGATTGTTGGATTTGCTGTCGGTGTCGGCAATGGGATGGGGATTATTATCGCAAGAAATTATGGAGCCAAAAACGAAGATCAATTACGAAAATCAGTCGCAGCAACTGCTATTATTGGTTGCATCCTCAGTCTCTTCGTGATCTTCATTGGCGCTGTCGGACTTTATCCACTGCTCCAGTTTTTAGGGACCCCATCAGCAATTGTGTCTCAGTCTTATCTCTATATCGCTACCATTGTTAATGGTGTGGCTGTGACCTTTGCCTATAATCTTTGTGCCGGACTTCTTAGAGCGGTTGGCGATAGTCTAGCGGCACTCTACTTCCTGATTATCGCTGCCATTCTCAATATTCTTCTCGATCTTTATTTTATTACCCAACTTCATCTTGGAGTTCAATCTGCTGGGATTGCAACCATTATTGCTCAGGGTATTTCGGCCCTTCTTTGTCTTCTCTATATTCGTAAGAAGGTCCCTTTTCTGCTCCCGCATCGCAAGGATTTTGTTTGGGACAAGGAACTTTATCAGGATCTGCTAAGTCAGGGCCTTGCCATGGGCCTCATGACTTCCATCGTTTCGATCGGAACGGTTATCCTCCAATCCGCTATTAATCAGCTTGGAACAACCATTATCAGTGCACAGGTCGCAGCCCGTCGCATCATGTCCTTTGCCGTTTTACCGATTACAGCTATCGCCTCAAGTATCACAACCTTTATCTCGCAGAATTTTGGCGCAGAGCAATTCCAGCGGATCAAAAAAGGCGTTACCATTGCCAACCTTCTTTCTTGGGTTTGGTCTGTCTTGGTTGCTGCTCTTCTATTCTTCACAAGTCCGTCTATAACCAGCTTTATTTCCGGCTCTACAAATCCTGATCTCATTGCAAATGCCAGTCTTTATCTCCAGATCAGCTCTTGCTTTTATCCTATTTTGGCGAGTCTCATCATCCTGAGAAATGCCCTACAGGGAATGGGTAAAAAATTAACCCCACTCACATCCAGTTTTATTGAATTGTTTGGAAAAATTTTCTTCGTTCTGTGGATTATTCCTCACACCGGCTACATGGGGGTCATTCTCTGCGAACCCCTTATCTGGATTCCCATGACCCTACAGCTCATCATAATCTATCGAAAAATCAGGTACCAACTCCTTACTGAATAATGATTGATTAACAAGACCAAAACAACTTCTGCTCATTTGAACAGAAGTTGTTTTTAGATATCTAGTTATTAGAACAAACCGATAGCTGTTCCATCAGCAGCCACATCCATATTCAAAGCAGCTGGACGTTTTGGTAAACCAGGCATGGTCATGACATCCTCAGTCAAAGCGACAATAAACCCTGCTCCCAATTTTGGAACCACTTCACGAATAGTGATTTCAAAGTTTTCAGGAGCTCCCAAGGCATTTGGATTATCAGAGAAGCTATATTGTGTTTTGGCCATACAGATTGGCAACTTATCCCATCCATTTTTCACGATTTGAGCAATTTGTGTCTTGGCTTTCTTTTCAAAATTCACCTTCGTACCGCGGTAAATCTCTGTAACAATCTTTTCAATTTTTTCTTCAACAGAAAGGTTGT
The DNA here is from genome assembly GCF_030440005.1 of Streptococcus sp. SP1. NCBI lineage: Bacteria > Bacillati > Bacillota > Bacilli > Lactobacillales > Streptococcaceae > Streptococcus > Streptococcus sp. SP1. The sequence goes on along the minus strand of NZ_JAQFJJ010000002.1, from coordinate 6,025 downwards.
TATCATACAAGCGTGTGTAGTTAGCTGGACTTGTTTCGATGGTCTTAACCAAGGTTTCAGCAAGGTCAACTCCACCGTCCGCACCATTCGCCCATACACTCGCAAGCTCAACTGGTACATCAATTTCAGCACACAATTCTTTCAAAGCAGCAATTTCTGCTTCTGTATCAGTGATAAATTCATTGATGGCAACCACTGCAGGAATGCCAAACTTACGGATATTTTCAACGTGACGTTTCAAGTTGGCAAAACCAGCACGAACAGCCTCTACATTTTCTTCAGTCAAAGCATCCTTGGTCACTCCACCGTTCATCTTAAGAGCACGGAGAGTCGCTACGATCACAACCGCATCTGGTGATGTAGGCAAATTTGGAGTTTTAATATCAAGGAATTTTTCAGCGCCAAGGTCAGCCCCAAAACCAGCTTCTGTAATCGTATAGTCGGCTAAATGAAGAGCTGTCGTCGTTGCTAACACAGAGTTACATCCATGGGCGATATTGGCAAATGGACCACCGTGAACAAAGGCAGGCGTTCCATAGATGGTTTGAACCAAGTTTGGCTTAATCGCATCTTTGAGGATCAAGGCAAGAGCCCCTTCCACTTCCAAGTCACGGACATAGACTGGGCTACGATCATAGCGGTAACCGATAACAATATTGGCCAAACGACGTTTCAAATCTTCAATATCTGTCGCCAAGCAAAGGATGGCCATGATCTCAGAAGCAACCGTAATATCAAAACCGTCTTCACGCGGAATCCCATTTAAAGGACCGCCAAGACCGACAGAAACATGACGAAGAGCGCGGTCATTCAAGTCCACTACTCGTTTCCAGATAATCCGACGTTGGTCAATTCCTAGCTCATTTCCTTGGTGCAAATGATTATCAATCAATGCTGAGAGAGCGTTATTAGCCGTTGTGATCGCATGCATATCCCCTGTGAAATGAAGGTTGATGTCTTCCATCGGTAGAACTTGGGCATAGCCACCACCAGCAGCACCACCTTTAATCCCCATAACTGGACCTAAAGAAGGTTCGCGAATGGCAATCATGGTTTTTTTACCGATTTTATTCAAAGCATCTGCTAGACCAATGGTAATGGTTGATTTCCCTTCTCCAGCTGGAGTTGGGTTGATCGCAGTGACTAAGATAAGTTTTCCTACTGGATTTTTCTCAACTTCACGAATCTTATCAAAGCTCAATTTCGCCTTGTATTTTCCATACAATTCAAGATCATCGTCTACCAAACCGATCTTCTTAACAACGTCCACAATCGGTTGGAGTTCAATGCTTTGAGCAATTTCGATATCTGTTTTCATAAGGGACTCCTTTATATTTGATAGATCTATTATACCTAAAATTCGCGAAAATGACATGGTTTTTCCACCTTTTGAATCGAACGTTCGTTTTTTATCTAAATTTTATGGCTACACATAGCTAATCCTAATAGCTTCAGAACTTTACTTACGTATCTTTTTAGTGTAAAATAAGCATATGCATATTTTAATTACATCAGGCGGGACGAGCGAAGCCATTGATAGTGTTCGTTCGATCACCAATCATTCCACCGGGAGCCTAGGGAAAATTCTTGCAGAAATGGCTCTTGCTAAGGGACATCAGGTAACCTTGATCACAACGCCTATCGCGCTTAAACCCGATCCTCACCCACACCTTCGTCTTCTATTGATCCAGAATGTCGAAGAATTACTCGCACAAATGAAAACGGAAGTCCCTCATCATCATGTTTTGATTCACGCTATGGCTGTTTCAGACTACACACCTGTTTACATGACTGGCCTTGAAGAAGTTGAGAAAGCTCAGGATCTTCATACCTTTATCCATCGTGAAAATCAGGAAGCGAAAATTTCTTCCAAAGAAGAATACCAAGTGCTCTTTCTAAAGAAAAATCCGAAGATTATCTCCCTCGTCAAGGAATGGAATCCTGCCATTCAACTGATCGGCTTTAAACTATTAGTTGACGTTTCTTCTGAAGAGTTGATCCAGGTAGCGCGTGAAAGCCTCGTTAAAAATCATGCTAGCATGATCGTTGCCAATGATCTGACCAAAATTCAGAATGGACAGCATCAAGCCTATCTAGTGACAGACAATCAGGTCCTAGAAGCTTCTACGAAAACAGAAATCGCAGAGGCTATCCTAAGTTATATCAAATAAAAAGGTACATATGACACAAATTACTTTAGCTGTTACCGGTAGTATTTCCGCCTATAAAGCGGCTGATATTACCAGCCAACTAACCAAATTGGGGTTTGAAGTGAAGGTCCTCATGACTCCTGCAGCCAGAAAATTTATCACCCCTTTAACTTTGCAAGTTCTTTCAAAGAATCAAGTAGGCCTTGATGTAATGATCGAAGACGATCCACAGAGGATCGAGCACATCGACATTGGAAAAGAAACAGACCTCTTTCTTGTAGCGCCAGCCAGTGCCAATACCATTGCTAAATTGGCAAGGGGGCTTGCAGATAATATGGTCACAAGCACAGCTCTAGCTTTGCCTCAAACCACAAAAAAATTACTAGCCCCTGCTATGAATACAAAAATGTTAGAACACCCTGCTACCCAACGAAATCTAAAACTCTTACAAGACTATGGTTACCAGATTATCCAACCTCGTGAAGCTCTACTGGCTTGTGGCGATCAAGGTTCTGGGGCTCTAGCGTCTGTAGAAACTATTGTAGAAACTGTTAAGGAGAATTGTTTATGAGAAAATCATCTTCTATTTCACGAATTGCCATCTTTTTTGCGGTTATGATCACTATTCACTTTGTGACGTCCTTCATTCTGCAATTTGTTCCATCAGGCATTCAACCAACCTTGGTTCATATCCCTGTCGTGATCGCATCTATCATTTATGGACCTCGTACAGGTGCTATTCTAGGACTACTCATGGGCCTCTTTAGCCTCACCATGAATACACTAGTTTTAACCCCAGCAAGCTATCTCTTTAGTCCCTTTGTCCCTCACGGAAATCTCTACTCCCTTCTCATCGCTTTAGTACCGCGTATTCTCATCGGGGTAACCCCTTACTTCGTCTATCGCTGGATCCACAATCGTACAGGTCTTATGGTAGCTGGGATGATCGGTTCTATGACCAATACTGTATTTGTTTTAAGCGGGATTTACTTCTTCTTTGGGAACAGCTTTGGAGGGGGAATTCAAAATTTCCTTGGCTTGATTGTGTCTACTAACTCTCTTATCGAAGTCGTTGCGACAGTCCTCATTACCAGCGCAGTTGTTCCATCTCTTGAAAAATTAAAATAATCTTCCAGAGTCTGGGACAAAAGTCTAACCTTAAATTTAAAAAGCGAACAAAACGAGTTTATCTGACACTCAGAATACTGTCTTGTTCGCTTTTTTGTCTAATCTATCGATTTTAAAAATTTATAATAAAGAATTCCTAAAATCAAAATCTTTTTTTCTCAGCCTCTTTTTATGGTTGAAGGCCTATATTTTTTTTGAAATGATTTACAATTATCGCTAGAATTTTCTGAAAAAATTTGCTATAATGAAAGCGATTAAATTAAAAGCAAAAAGGAGACGCTTGCATGACCTATCAAGAAAACTACCAAAAATGGCTCGACTTTGCTGAATTACCAGCTTACCTTCGTGACGAGTTGGTCGCAATGGATGAAAAAACAAAAGAAGATGCCTTCTATACTAACCTTGAATTCGGTACAGCTGGTATGCGTGGATTAATCGGTGCTGGTACCAACCGTATTAACATTTATGTTGTTCGCCAAGCTACTGAAGGGTTGGCCCAATTGATCGACTCAAAAGGGGAAGAAGCTAAAAAACGAGGAGTTGCGATTGCTTACGATAGCCGTCACTTCTCTCCTGAGTTCGCTTTTGAATCTGCTCAAGTTTTGGCTGCCCATGGTATCAAATCTTATGTTTTTGAAAGTCTTCGTCCAACACCTGAATTGTCATTTGCTGTTCGTCACCTCCACACATTTGCTGGGATCATGGTAACAGCTAGCCACAACCCTGCTCCATTTAATGGATATAAAGTATACGGTGAAGACGGTGGACAAATGCCTCCAGCAGATGCTGATGCACTAACAGATTACATCCGTGCGATCGAAAATCCTTTCACTGTGCAATTGGCAGACCTTGAAGAAAGCAAAGCTAGCGGCTTAATTGAAGTTATCGGTGAAAACGTCGACGCTGAATACTTGAAAGAAGTGAAAGGCGTTAATATCAACCAAGACTTGATCAATGAATACGGTCGCGATATGAAGATTGTCTACACTCCACTTCATGGTACTGGTGAAATGTTGGCTCGTCGTGCTCTTGCCCAAGCTGGATTTGAAGCTGTTCAAGTTGTTGAAGCTCAAGCTGTTCCAGATGCTGACTTCTCAACTGTTAAATCTCCAAACCCTGAAAACCAAGCTGCCTTTGCTCTTGCTGAAGAACTTGGTCGCAAAGTAGACGCTGATGTATTGGTTGCAACTGACCCAGATGCTGACCGCCTTGGTGTTGAAATCCGCCAACCAGATGGTTCATACCTCAACCTTTCTGGTAACCAAATCGGAGCGATCATTGCTAAATACATTCTTGAAGCTCACAAAACAGCTGGTACACTTCCTGCCAATGCTGCTCTTTGTAAATCAATCGTATCAACTGAGTTGGTGACTAAGATTGCAGAAAGCTACGGCGCAACAATGTTTAACGTCTTGACTGGTTTCAAATTTATCGGTGAAAAAATTCATGAATTTGAAACACAACACAACCACACTTACATGCTTGGTTTCGAAGAAAGCTTCGGTTACCTCATCAAACCATTCGTACGTGACAAAGATGCTATCCAAGCCGTTCTTATCGTTGCTGAAATCGCAGCTTACTACCGCTCACGTGGTATGACTTTGGCAGATGGTATCGAAGAGATCTACAAACAATACGGCTACTTCGCAGAAAAAACAATCTCTGTTACCCTTTCAGGTGTTGACGGAGCTGCTGAAATCAAGAAAATCATGGATAAATTCCGTGGCAATGCTCCTAAACAATTCAACAAGACAGACATTGCTAAGACAGAAGACTTCTTGGAACAAACAGCTACTACTGCTGACGGCGTTGAAAAATTGACAACTCCTCCAAGTAACGTGCTTAAATACATCTTAGCTGATGATTCCTGGTTTGCCGTTCGTCCTTCAGGTACAGAACCAAAAATCAAATTCTACATCGCTACAGTTGGTGAATCTGAAGCAGATGCTAAAGAAAAAATTGCCAATATCGAAGCAGAAATCAATGCTTTTGTAGGTTAAAACACGAGGCTGGGACAAAAGTCCTAGCCTCTCAATTATTTTTGGATTGTTGAGCAAGACGCAGTGGTTTAGTGGGCTCTACTACGCTGATTTCATCAGCTTTTACAGCCCTACTCAACTGTGCGGAGGTGGGACGACGAAATCGAATTCTAACGAATTACCGATTTCTGTCCCACTCTCTCTTTCTTTCGTAGCAAATACCAGCGATTTTATAGAAAATATGGCATACTAGACTTAGAAGAAAGCGAGGTAATCTCATGGAACAATTTGAACAATTTTTAGAAGATATTAAAGATCTTGAAGTGACAACTGTCGCGCGTGCACAAGAAGCGATCGATCAAAAAGAAACAGCGACCTTCTTTATCGGACGCAAGACTTGTCCATACTGCCGGAAGTTCGCTGCTAAGTTAGCAACTGTCGTAGCTGAAACAAAAGCTCATATCCACTTCATCAATAGTGAAGAACCAAGTCAACTAGACGCATTACAAGCCTTCCGCTCAACCTACGGTATTCCAACTGTTCCTGGATTTTTACATGTTGAATCCGGAGAAGTCAGTGTTCGTTGCGACTCATCTATGTCCGAAGAAGAAATTAAAGCATTCGCTCATTTATAAAAAAATTGAGGCTGGGACAAAAGTCCTAGCCTCTCAATTGTTTTTGGATTGTCGAGCAAGACGCAGTGGTTGAGTGGGCTCTACTACGCTGATTTCATCAGCTTTTACAGCCCTACTCAACTGTGCGGAGGTG
>NZ_JAQFJJ010000029.1:0-10319 GCF_030440005.1 Streptococcus sp. SP1 | reverse complement strand
CGCCATCTTTAAGCTTACGACCTTCCAATTTCTTAGTGAAGTTAAATTCTACTGAGATTGGAACACTGTTGACACGTTTTTCAGTTGGTTTGTTTGGTTTTTCAACTTTCTTAGTAGTTGGGTTGTAATAGTTTACAACTTGTGCTGCCTTGTTTTCGATATCTGCACCAGCTACAACATCGTCTTTCACTGTTGCTGGGATATCAAATTTATAGTAGCGTCCAAATTCGAATTTAGTTGTGTTGATGACTTGTGTGTTTTCTGCATCGCCAAGTGACTTAGTGAAGCCATCTTTCAGGTTAGCAGTAATCACACCATTGTTATCAGAGATATCGAATTTCGTCGTAACGTCTGCACCAGTAACTGAATCGTAAACCTTGATGTCTGAAGCATTAACAGTCAATTTATCCTTGTCGTAGTTATCTGTGATTCCTACTGTTTGGATATTGTCTTTGTTAGCTGCGTCAAATTTAGTTGTATCCAACCATACTTGGTAGTAAAGTTTTTGACCACGTTCAACTGGTTTCGTATTCAAGTTTTCTGCTTCGTTGTTGGCAGTTGTATCGACATATGGGTTTGTATTTGTTTCACCATATTTATCTGTCAATTCAGAATCGTCATCAACGAGCTTAGTACCTGTGATATCGAATTTCGCTTTAGAAACAACGTATTTCTCTGGTTGGAACTTAGGTTCTTCTGGAGGAGTTACTGTATTGTTGAACTCTTTATCAGCAGCATCCGTTACGTTCGCAACGATCGCTTTAGCAGTACCATCATGTGATACCACAACTTTAACAGTAGCAACCATTGTGTCGTATTTGACAGTTGCATCTGTACCAGGAGTTTCTTCAACTGTGTAGTTGTAAGTCTTACCAAGATCATCACGACCGAACTCGAGAGTCTTGAAGACAACATTACCAGCAGCGTCATTCTTCACGCGTTCAACTTCAACGCCGTCTTTCTTCAATACGAATTCGAATTCGTTGGCTTGAAGTTCACGACCTTCCAAACGTTTAGTGAAGTTCATTTCCACTGGAACTGGAACGTTGTTGACACGTTTTTGTGTTGGTTTTTCAGGTTTTTCAACTGTCTTGCTTACTGGGTTGTAAACGTGAACTGTTTGGTTGGCTGTATTTTCAATATCAGCACCAGCTTTAACAGATTCTTTCACAGTTGCTGGGATATCAAATTTATAGTAACGACCAAATTCGAACTTAGTAGTGTCGATAACTGGGTTGTTTACTTCATCTTTGATGAATTCTTTTTTGGAAGTTGCAGTGATGGTACCATTTTCAACTTTGATGTCGAACTTGTTAGTCACATCTGCACCAGTTACTGAATCGTAAGCTTTGATGTCAGCTGCAGTAACGTCCAATTTTTCTGCATCATATGTATCAGATACACCAACGTATTGGATGTTGTTTGCTTCAGTGAATTTAGTCGTATCAAGCCATACTTGGTAAACCAATTTAGAACCGCGTTTAACTGTCTTGGTATTCAAGTTTTCTGGTTCGTTGTTAGTAACACCATCAACATATGGATTTGCGTTAGTTTCAGTGTACTCATCTGTCAACTCATCGTCGTCATCCATCAACTTCTTACCAGTGATGTCATATTTCTCTTTAGAAACGACAAATTTTTCTGGTTGGAATTCTGGAGTTTCTGGTGGAGTGACTTTGTTGTTGAATTCTTTATCTGCAGTACCATCAGTAGCATTACCGTTGGCATCTTTACCACCTGTTGATGTCACGTTTGTAACAGTTGTCAATGAATGACCGTTCTTAGCAACTTCAACTGTCACTGTAGCTTTCATTTGGTCGTAAGTCATTCCAAATTCTTTGTTTGCCGGAATAACTTCTTCTACAGTATACGTGTGGGTACCAACTTTCGTATTGTCAAATGACAATTCTGAGAAGGTTACGTTACCAGATGCATCGTTTTTAACTGTTTCAACTATTGCACCTGTAGCATCTTTCAATACAAAGCTGAATTCACCTGCTTTAAGTTCACGACCTGCCAATTTCTTAGTGAAGTCAAACTTAGTTACAACTGGAGAAACTACATAGTTATTGAACTCTGTATCTTCTGGCATTGTAACTGCAGCGCTCAAAAGACCAGTTTGAGCGTCTTTTGTGACATTGACAGTCACAACAGCGTTCATGTTGTCGTAGTCGATGTTGGTATCTGTTCCAGCTTTTTCACGTACAGTGTAAGTATGTGTACCTGCAGCAGCGTATGAGATTGCATCAAATGTGATTGAACCATCAGCTGCATTCTTCTTAGTTTGGATCACATTGCCATTTTCAAGCAATTCGAATTCAAAGGCACCTGCAGTAAGCTCTTTACCTTCAAGACGTTTAGTAAACTTGAACTGAGCTTGAGTAGGACCTGAAGTAAAGGTGTTGTTGAATTCTGTATCTGCAGGAAGAGTATTAGTTGCTTTAAGTACGTGACCTTCTTTAGTAACAGTAATTGTTACTTCGGCTTTCATCGTATCATATTGCATTCCTGCTTCAGAACCTTGAACTTCTTCTACAGTATACTTGTGAGTACCAACTTGTGTATTGTCAAAAGTCAAATCATCAAAGGCTACAACACCTGCTTTGGTATTTGTCTTAGTTTGAAGAACTTTACCAGTTGAATCTTTCAATACGAAGCTGAATTCACCAGCTTTCAACTCACGATCTGCAAGAGCTTTGCTGAAGTCGAAACGAGTCTTAACTGGAGCTACTGCAAAGTTGTTGAACTCTGTATCTTCTGGCATTGTAACGTTAGCAGTCAAGATACCAGATGCAGCATCTTTAGTAACGTTAACAGTTACTACTGCATTCATATCATCGTAATCGATGTTTGTATCTGTGCCAGCTACTTCACGTACAGTGTATGTGTGAGTACCTACAGTTGCATATGAAATTGGATCAAATTGGATTGAACCATCAGCTGCATTCTTCTTAGTTTGGATCACATTGCCATTTTCAAGCAATTCGAATGTGAAGGCATTAGCTTCAAGAGTCTTACCTTCCAAACGTTTTGTGAAGCGGAATTGAGCTTGTGTTGCAGCAGGTGTGAAAGTATTATTGAACTCTGTATCTCCAGGAAGTGTATTTGTTGCTTTAAGAACGTGACCTTCTTTAGTAACAGTAATTGTTACTTCAGCTTTCATTGGGTCATATTGCATACCAGCTTCAGAACCTTGAACTTCTTCTACAGTATACTTGTGTGTACCAACTTGTGCATTTGTGAATGTCAAATCGTCAAAGGCGATCACACCATTAGCATTGTTAGTCTTCGTTTGAAGAACAGTTCCGTTGGCATCTTTCAATTGGAAGCTGAATTCACCATCTTTAAGAGTACGACCTGCAAGAGCTTTCGTAAAGTCGAACTTGGTCTTAACAGGAGCTACAACGTAGTTGTTAAAGACTTTGTCATCTGCGCTTGAAGCAAAACCGCCAGTACCACTGTATTTAACAGTTGCTTGTAAATCACCATGAGCATCTTTTGTAACCTTTACAGTCATAGTTACTTCCATAGCATCATAGTCGACATCCTTGTCTCTGCCAGCTAATTCAGTGATAGTATATGTATAAGTACCTTCTTTTGTATATGACAATTCAGAGAAGGTTGCCTTACCATCTTTATTTGTAACAGTTTCTTCCACACCAGGTGAAGATGAGTTTTCCTTAATCTTGAAGCTGAATTCACCATTTACAAGGACACGGCCTTCCAATTGTTTTTCTACTTCTGGTTTCACCTTGATAGTTTCTGTCTTATCGTAGTAATAAATTGGTTGTTTATACGGTGTCAAAGTGTTGAGCAAGTCAACGTTTGTACCGCTACCATAAACTCCACGTTCTAATTGAGCGTTAGTTATACCATATCCAATTCCATCTCCTAAGAATGGTACGAATACAGTATGATATGGTGTATATCCTGCAGATTTTTGGAAATCAAATGGAACTTCTTTACCGTTTGGATAGTTAGTTTTTGCTCCCGTTTTTGGATCAGTTACAGTATGTGCAATAGTGTAAAGAGGTGATTTTTTAACGACTAATTCCTGTGAATTCCATTCAGCTGGTTTAATCGGCTTAGTTTCTGCGATTAACATATAGCCATCGGTACTTAATGAACCATCAGAACGTTTGCTTTGTTGTCTTGGATCTAGCAAGTAAATACGAATAACGACTGAACCATCCTCTCCAACAACTTCTTTAATACGTTTAATACCATAACGGTCCGCATCCATAAACCTGGTACCAACCGTATACGGACGACTGACATATCCAGAAGTCGAATCTGGATTGGCAGTTTGATAGAGCTTGTAAGTTGTCTCTTTGGTAACATTATATCCGAGGCTTTCAGTTCTTTTAAACTGACGCTCTCCAGATGCTGTGAAGTTTTGACCTTCCATAGCTTTAAGAGTGTATGAAGCCAAGTTTACTTCATTGCCATTTTCTTTATAATCTTGAACAGTTTTATCTGTTTTATTGGCGTTAAATGTTGGGTTATTTTCATCAACTACTTTATAGTAAGTTGTTTTATTGATTGTTACTGGTATTTTAGCGTTTGAGTCAGTAATTGTACGACCATTATAAGCTGGTTCAACAGCATTTAAAATATCAGTTGTAACACGAGCGTTATAGACCGCAGTAAAAAGTGCTTGCTCTGCAGGTGTAAGTTGGTGTCCAGAAGCCACTAAATCTGTGATACTCTTTCCAACTTCATATCCATTTTGAATAAATGGTTGAGTTGCTCTACCTCTTCCAAAAGTACCTTCTTTATAATCTACTTGGAAAGTTAATTCACTATTAGACGCCGCTGTAGTAGTTGTAAATTTTTGAACACCACTAGAAGCGGTAATCGTTCTAGTCTCAACTACACTACCAGTATTTTTGTCGAGCAATTCAACAGTTGTATCGGTAGAGTCATCAAATCTCTTATAGGCACGCACATAATATTTTGTATTATAACGCTTATTGAATTCAGTTAAATCCCAAATAGCGTATGTATACCAATCTCCTTCTTTTCTCGCGTAACCAGCTGGTACAGTTTGAGAACTTACAGTTGCACCGTTCGGATCCGTCATGTCAGGTGTAGCAACTTCACCATCTTTTAGGTAAGTTGTTACAGTAAGCGGCTCGTTATTATGGTCTGTCAAAGCACGACGGTTACGACGGCTACGACTTGTTGCCAAAGCACCAGCATTCGCTGTTTCTGTTGAAGCAGCTGAAAGGGTTGTCGCAGAGGTAGTCGCTGTAGAATCCGCAACTGGTTTGTTTGCAGATGCATTTAAGGGTTGAACAGCTGGGTTGGCTGCAAGAGAAGTTGTTGCTGTCTCAGCCCCTTCAGAGGAAGAGGTTGCTTCAGTGGTTGCAGAGGTAGTCGCTTTTTCAGCCTTCGCCTCTGTTGAAGACTTCTTATCCTCAGATTTCTTATCTTCAGACTTCTTATCTTCAGACTTCTTATCTTCAGACTTCTTATCTTCAGACTTCTTATCTTCAGATTTTTTATCCTCAGTTTTCTTTTCTTCTTTTGACGCTTCTTCTGTCTTCTTTTCTTCTTCAGAAGCTTTGGATGTTTCGGTAGTTGCCTCAGCCTTTTCACTGGAAGACGTCGTAACTGGCTCAGAAGTTGCTACTAGCGCTGCAGGAGCTTCATAGCTTGAGCTCTCAGTAGCTGTTGTTTCAGTCGCTACTTCTGTCGATGATGCTGTTTCTGTTGCTGCTGTTTCTGTAGAAGATTCAGGCGTCGCTGTCACTTCCTCAGCAGATGCAGATGGAGCACCCGCAACAAAAAGTGCAGTCCCTAGTAAAACTGAACAGACACCCACACTATACTTGCGCAAAGAAAAGCGCTGTCGTCTATTAAATATATCTTTCACTTATATCATTCTCCTTATTCATTTCATGGCAAAACCATACAGAATTATAATATCAAAAAGGTAAAAAAGCTGTCAAACTGATGATCCAAAAGATTCCAAATCCTTCGCCTTTTGCACAAATTAGCTAGTATTCCTGAAATCCTTCAGCCTAAATATCATATTTTTTCCCCAATCGTGCCAATTCTCAATCTAGAAAGCAACACTGTCCTGACGGGGAATGGAATAGCTTGTAGACTTTTTTACAAATGTACCTGTTGAATCCATCCAGTATCCACATCATAAACTGCCCCTGAAATCACTACGTCATTTGGAATCAGTGGAGACCTTTTGAGGAGCAACATATCTTCACGAACACTCTCTTCAACATCTTGAAAAGGTAGGAAATCTTGATCCCCAACATCAACACCAAGTTCCTTCTTTAAATGCTGTCGAAAGGCTTCGTTTTCAAAGGTTTGAGCGCCACAATCTGTGTGATGTAAAACTACGATTTCTCGGGTTCCCATCTGTTGCTGAGAGATGACCAGGGACCGGATCATATCCTCCGTTACGCGTCCACCAGCATTCCGTAAAATATGGGCATCTCCAAGAGCGAGACCAAGCGCTGGGGCAACGTGAAGACGAGAATCCATACAAGTCACAATCGCCACTTGCGTTTTCGGCTTGATAGGAAGATGAAGATCTCCGTGTAGTTCAACATAAGCTTGATTAGCTTTTAAAAAATTTTCAAAGTAGGACATGGCCACTTCCTTTCTGGAAAACAAAATATTTTGAATCCCAAATTATTTATACCCTATCTTACCATCTTTCCGTTAGCTTGTCAGCTGATTCTAATCTGCCTAGCCAAAAACCTTCTTCAAGACTTCACCAATGGTCGTCACCCCAATTACCTGAATCCCAGCTGGCGGGGTAATCCCCGTCAGAGAATTTTTCGGAACATAAATCTTGGTAAAACCAAGTTTAGCAGCTTCATTGATCCGTTGCTCGATCCGGTTGACCCGGCGGACTTCTCCAGTCAAGCCTAGCTCTCCGACAAAACATTCCTGCGGGTTTGTTGGCTTGTCCTTGTAGCTGGAAGCAATGGCTACAGCTACGGCTAGGTCGATAGCCGGCTCATCCAACTTGACACCACCAGCTGACTTGAGGTAGGCATCCTGATTTTGAAGGAGCAAACCCGCTCGTTTTTCTAACACCGCCATGATAAGACTGGCCCGATTGAAATCAAGCCCCGTTGTCGTCCGCTTGGCATTTCCAAACATAGTTGGCGTCACCAAGGCCTGCACTTCGGCTAGAATCGGACGTGTTCCCTCCATAGTAACTACGATAGAGGATCCAGTCGCGCCATCTAAACGCTCTTCTAGAAAGACCTGACTAGGATTAAGGACCTCGACCAGGCCACCTGATTGCATCTCGAAGATCCCAATCTCATTGGTCGAGCCAAAGCGGTTTTTGACGGCTCTCAGGATTCGGAAGGTATGGTGGCGTTCGCCTTCAAAGTAGAGCACCGTATCCACCATATGCTCCAGCATCCGAGGACCAGCCAAGGTTCCTTCCTTGGTCACATGGCCAACGATAAAGATGGCGATGTTATTGGTCTTGGCCAGCTGCATGAGTTCAGCCGTTACCTCGCGTACCTGGGAAACTGATCCCTGTACCCCTGAAATCTCAGGAGACATAATGGTCTGGATAGAGTCGATGATGAGAAAGTTAGGCTGAATGCGCTCCACTTCTGCTCGCACGCTCTGCATATTGGTCTCGGCATAGAGGTAAAACTCACTGTCGATATCCCCCAAGCGCTCAGCTCGCAGTTTGATCTGCTGGGTCGACTCCTCCCCACTGACATAGAGGACCGTTCCCATTTGAGACAGTTGGGTGGAGACTTGGAGGAGGAGGGTCGATTTCCCAATCCCTGGATCCCCCCCGATGAGAACGAGACTCCCTGGGACCACTCCTCCACCGAGTACACGGTTGAATTCCTCCATCTCCGTCTTGGTCCGGTGAACATTGATAGAGGTCACGTCCGCCAATTTCATGGGTTTGGTCTTTTCACCCGTCAAGGATACCCGTGAATTCTTGACCTCTGCGACCTCGACCTCCTCGACAAAAGAAGACCAAGAACCACAGTTAGGACAGCGCCCTAGGTATTTGGGTGAATTATAGGCACAATTTTGACAAATAAATGTCGTTTTTTTCTTAGCGATGATAAACCTCTTTCTAAATCTCTATCTCACACTCAATCACTTGACAAAAATCAATCTTCTCATTTGGCACAAACTGGCGCATGAGCATGCGATGGGCTACAACTACCACAGTTTGATGTTCCCGATACTTAGCCATGCATTCTAGAAAACGAGACTTCATCTCTACAGCTGTCTCATATTGAACAGGAAAATTTGGGAGCAACTCCCCCTTGTTTTCTAAAAACAGACATCTAGCTGTTTCAAAGTTCTCTATACCTGTTTCATAAACCTGCCATTCATGCAATAATGGCTCTACCCTCAAAGGTAGGCCCGTAGCACAAGCCAGATAAGAAGCTGTTTCTAAAGCTCGCGTCACTGCTGAAGCTACTAGCAGATCAGCTGATTGGAACAAGGGGTTTTGGCAAAGGTCCTGAGCCTGTTTCCTTCCCTTCTCAGATAAGGGAGCCAAATCTATCCCGAATCCAGTATAGGAACGCTCCTCTAACTCACGGTAATCTGGCTCCCCATGACGGACAAAGATAATCTTCATCTTAGTGCCCTGTTGACCCAAATCCACCAGTTCGCACGCCATCTGCTTCATCTCCATCTGCAATCAAGAAAGGAGCAAAGACAGCCTGAACTACACGTTCCCCAACTTCAAGGACGACTTCTTGGTCCGTAATATTTTTCATCTGAGCAAAGATATGGCCTTCATTCCCTGGATTGCCGTAGTAGTCTCCATCAATGACACCCACAGAGTTAATCAAGACCAGACCTTTTTTACGAGGGTTAGAGGAACGATCATAGAGATAGAGCACCTCGCCCGCTTGCATATAGGCCTTAACACCCGTCGGAACGAGGACGATTTCCCCAGGAGCAATCACCGTGCGTTCTGCCACTTTTAAGTCATAGCCGGCCGCATGCGCTGTCTCCCGCTTTGGCAGCAAGTCCAGATTAGTATAGGTTGATACAAGTTCAAATCCACGAATTTTTATCATCTTCATTTCCTTTCTTTCCACTAGAAAACTTAAAATATCTCGCCTCCTATTATACTACATCTGTAAGCAAAAAATACTGTAGTCTCACTTATATTATTCGCAAGACAGTCGAAAAAAGTTTAATTCCAATTTTTGGGGTCATCCTTTTACTCTGCCTGTAGATAATGGCGCGCCCCTGAGACAGAACCCTGCTTATCATGCGATTTTTATGTTTGCCATCTAAAAAGAGACTCTGTCCTTTGGGACAGAGCCTCCTTAATAATTGCACAGTACCCTTCAACCTAAATTCGATTGGGCGATCAATTATTCATTTTCATCTTTTTTGCGTTTTGCAAGACCTGCAAATCCAAACATACCAAGTACAGCCCCTAACAATGCAACAGCCGTTGATTGTTCTTCACCTGTATTTGGAAGTTTAGCAGATTCAGTTTTCTTAGAAGAAACCGTTGCTACACGATCTTGATGATCAGTTTGTCCATTCATTTCTTCAGTTGAAACTATCAATCGTTCTGACGGAATTACAACAGTCTTCCCGTCTAATTCTACAGTAGCATTACCATAATGATCTACCTTAACTTTTGAACCTGGATTCACTTGTTTGATCTTAGCAGCAATTTCTGAACGCTCTTCATCGGTTAGATTTGATGGATCCTTAACTAGAGTCTTTTCACCTGGAATTTTAACAAAGGTATTCGAAGTCTTATCAGGATTGTTATCTGAATTTGAATTATTGTTACCCTTATTACCAGATTCTGAAACTTTTGTAATCGTTTGTTCTGGTGCCAAAATTGCTGTTGTACCATCTGGGAAGGTTACTGTAGCTGTACCATCGTTACCCACTTCTACCTTACTTGCTGTAGGGTTAGCTTTCTTAACTTCGTCTGCTATCTTAGCTTTTTCCGCATCTGTAAGAACTGATGGGTTCACTACTGGGGTAACAGCTGGAGCCTTAACAGCTTTATCAGTGGCTTGAACTGGATCACTTGCGTCTGATGTTTGACCATCTTTCGTTGCTTTTACAGTTACTGGGCCTGCTGGAATATCAACTGTTGGAGTAATAGTAGCCTTACCAGTGTTATCAGCTGTACCTTCACCAATCTTGTTACCATCTTTATCGAACAACTCAACTGTAGTTCCTGGTTCTGCTGTCACTTCAACTGGGGTCTTAGTGCCGGCTTTACCTGTTAGATCTGTAGATACAACTGGTTTGCTTGGTTTCGCTGGAGTTGCTGCTGTGGCTTGAACTGGATCACTTGCGTCTGATGT